>JBEENF010000457.1:0-3537 GCA_041192325.1 Verrucomicrobiota bacterium | reverse complement strand
GATGCTGGGTGCTGTCGCCCTGCCGGGGTTCCTTTCAGCAGCGGGAACGCCCTCGCGCCCCAATGTCATTTTTCTTCTGACCGACAATCAGCCGCCCGAGACGATCGCCGCTCTGGGCAATCCCTACATCGAAACACCCAACCTCGACCGGTTGGTGCGCGGCGGGTCAACCTTCACGCGGGCGATTGCCACGAATCCCCACTGCGTTCCGAGTCGCGCGGAAATTATTACCGGGACAACTGGATTTACCAATCGGTCGAACCCGTTCGGCGGCTCGTTGAATCCAAAATTGAAATTGTGGGGATCGGCGATGCGCGAAGCCGGGTATTTGACGGTCTACTCGGGGAAGTGGCATACTGCCGGCACGCCATGGGAACGCGGTTACGAGGAAACGGCTGCCCTGAATTCCGCCGGCGGCGCCGCGGGCAAACCCCCGACGCATCCGACCATGCGCAACGGGCGGCGCGCGACGGGCTTTATCAATCACACTTTCAAAAACAACAAAAACGAACCCGAGTTGGAAAAAGGCATCGGGCTGACGCCGCGCACTGACGAGTATATCGCCGATGGCGCGATCTCCATCATCCGGCGGCAACCCGACCGGCCTTTTTTTCTCCACGTTAATTTTAGCTCGAATCACGACCCCCTGCTTCCGGGGCCCGGCTTCGAAAACAAATACGACCCCGCCGCCATTCCGCTGCCGCCCAATTTTATGCCGGAGCCGGCCTTCGATTACGGTAACGCCGGCGGTCGCGACGAGTTGCTAATGCCATTACCGTATACTGTGGCCGACGTGCGGCAGGAGCTGGCCGACATCTACGCGGTGATTTCCCATATGGATGCGCAGGTGGGACGAATTTTGGCGGCGTTGGAGGAAACAGGCCAGGCGGAGAACACGATTCTCATTTTTACCACGGATCACGGCGCCGGCGTGGGGCGGCATGGCATTCGTGGTTATCAAAACATGTACGAGCATGCGCTGAACGTCCCGCTCATCATGGTCGGCCCGGGAATTCCGCGGGACCGGCGTTTTGCCGCGCAAGCGTATCTCCGCGATATTTATCCGACGGTGTGTGAACTCACCGGAATTCCCATTCCGGCGACCGTGGAGGCGAAGAGCCTGGCCCCGGTGTTGCGCGGGTTGATGGACGAAATTTATCCCGAGCTTTACGGGTATTGGCAACCGAGTGGCCGCAGCGGCGAATCGAAGGAATATGTCGCCGATGTTCCACTCGAGCGAATGGTGCGAACCGAGCGATGGAAGCTCATCTATTATTCGTATCTCAAGCGCTACCAGCTGTTCGATCTGAAAAATGACCCCTATGAGCTGCGTGATCTCTCTGCCGATACGGCGCAGCAGGTGACGATGGACACCTTGAAACGGAAAATGCGTGATTGGTTTGAGCCGCGGATCCAGGCATTGCGCCAGACGGGTCCCCATAGGAAGCGCTGAAGTTGGAGAGAGTTCGCTCGGGTTGCCGGTTCGAAGCGATCAACGCCGGTGCGCAGCAGGGTAAGCCGGAGCAATGCATGCCACGCGAGTGGCGGTGCAGTGAGCCCTCTGCCCCAACAGCAAAGGCAGCGGTCACGCTGCTGCTGCGGTTTGCCACTTGGATCCGATACCCCTCTGTCGTTAGCTCGAACGATCGCAGCGGACATGGCGCGAGTCCGCGACGGATTAGAGTATTCCCGCCTCGCGAAAACTGAAGTAACCACGTTGCAGGGGATCGGCCCCGGCGCGTCCCACTATCACGTGATCGAGCAATTCGATATCCACAGCCTTCGCCGCCTCCCGCAGCTGGCGGGTCACTTGGAGATCGGGAGCGCTCGGCGCGGGATCTCCCGACGGGTGATTGTGCACGCACACCACGGCCGAGGCTGACTCGCGGATCGCCTCGCGGAAAACTTCCCTCGGGTGGGCGAGCGCGGCCGTCGCAGTGCCTGACGTGACTTCAACTCGTTTCAGCAGCCGGTTTTTTCGATTCAGGCAAAGCACCCAAAATTTTTCTACTTCCAAGCCCGTTGCGACAGGTTGGATGTACGCGCAGATAAGATCGGGCCGGTTGAGCAACGGTGACTCGCCGGCTTGTTGGCCCACCACGCGGCGGGCGATCTCCATCACGGTGAGCAATTGCAGTGCTTTGATGCGACCGATCCCTTTCAGCTTTCGGAAATCCGCGGCGCGCCAGGCGATCAACCCCGCCAGCGAGCCACCTTCGCTTACGAGCCTGCCGGCAAGAGTGAGAACATCCTGACCTCGCGTCCCGCTGCGCAGCAGCATTGCAAGCAGCTCGATATCGCTGAGCGCCGCCGCGCCATGTCGTTCCAGCCGTTCTTGCGGGCGTTCTCCCACGGCTGTGTCCAAGAGCCGATTTACGGCGGGGTATTCCGGAGCATTGCTCACACCAACAACTTGCGCCGAAACAGGTGCGACGTCAACGCGCCGGAATGGCTGCTCTAATCCGAGTGGGCTGACGCTACGCGATTTCCCTGCTCGAACCCAAGCCGTCGTCAGTAGTGCTTTACGTAACCGTTGCGCCGAAGGCGCTCCAACCAGCGTTCCTGACTAGATCGGGTCATCTGGGTCACCAAAACGCGTTCAATCTGCTCGCGCACTTCATCCAAAGGTTGAATGCCCGCGTAATGGCGATCTTCGGCGAAGAGAATGTAGCAACCCTCAGGCAGAAGGATGGGCACGGAAGATTCCCCCTTCTTGAGATTAAACGCTGCTTCGCTGAACTCCGGTTTAAAACTGGACCGCTGCATCCAGCCCCAGTCTCCGCCCTTTGATCGATTCGTTCCGCGGCTGTATTCTTTGGCCAAGTCCTCAAATTTTTCGCCAGCTTTGAATCGCAGAAGGATCTGCTCCGCCTGCTGCTTCAAGCTGCTATCCGAATCCTGCTCTGTTCGCGTCAGCTGGATCATCCGCAGATGCACTTCGTCTTCGCGGTAGAAACGGTCTTTGTTCTCGTTATAGTAGGTTTCAATTCGCACGGGGCTCACGACGCTTTGGGACTTTCGCTGCTGTCCCTGCATATAGTGGTAGATGATCTCTTCTTCCTTATCGCGGCGGTAGTCGCGCTGGGTCTTCCCCTGACCGCGCAGGAACGCCAAAAACTTCGAACGGTCGCCGGAAAAGCGTTCGGAAAGTTCATCCGCTATGGCGTTCTCGACGTAGCTGCGTGGAATGTGCCGCTTTTCGTCCTTCCGGAATTCCTTGATAATCAAAACACGATCGATCAAATCCTGAATTGCGCTGTCCTGCAGTCGTTCGAGCTGCTCGTAGTACTCCTTGTCGTTACGCGCATCAGCCTTCAGTTGAGGCAGGAGTGGGGCGATCTCCTGCATGACGTCGGCCACCGTGATGATTTTCTCCTCCGCCACAGCCACAATGCCGTTGGCGTATTGCAAGCGCAAGGCCTCCGGCGTGGTGGCAGGATCGGATGGCGCCGTGGCAGCACCAGCTACGGCAATCAAAACGGGGGCAAAGCAGCAGCGTAGCGTCATGGATTGGGCAGATTATTCAAAAAAGTGATT
>JBEENF010000456.1:0-3541 GCA_041192325.1 Verrucomicrobiota bacterium | reverse complement strand
CAAGCACAAGTGGAGTGAGCTCTCGATGAAGATGCTCGATTCGGGCGATGTCTCGGATCATCCGTTTCAGGCGCAGTTCCAGGCTTTCTTCGATGCTTTGGAGAAAGGCGCTGACATGCCGCTCACGGCCTTGGATATTTCCCTGAAATCGCATCTCGCCGCGCTTGCGTCCGATCTTTCGGCCCGCGAAAACCGGACGGTGAAACTCTCCGAAATGCATGCCTGAGGGCATCGCCATCGCCATTGCGGCCCATCCGGATGACATCGAATTTACGATGGCCGGGACGTTGCGCCTTCTCGGCGAAGCGGGGTACAAAACGCATTACCTCAACGTCTCGACTGGCTCCTGCGGCAGTCTGGTCCACCGGCCCGCTGCCTTGCGCAAGATCAGGCGGGCGGAGGCGATCCGAGCCGCCGCGGTCTTGGGCGCCCAGTATCATGAAAGTGGAGCCGACGATCTCGAGATTCTCTACAACCTTCCACTGCTGCGGTGGCTGACTTCCGTCATCCGCGAGGTGCGTCCGTCAATTGTGCTGACGCACTCCCCGCAGGATTACATGGAGGATCACGTCAATACCTGCCGTTTGGCGGTCACCGCCACTTTCGCTCGTGGCATGCCGAATTTCAAAATTCCAGGCAAGGCGCCACTGGCGAAAGGCGACGCCGTAGTCTACCACGCCATGCCGCACGGGCTCTGCGACGGGTTGCGCCGCCGCATCATTCCGGGTGCGTTCGTCGACACATCCTCCGTACAGAAGGTCAAGTTTGACGCGCTGGCCTGTCACGAGAGCCAGCACGGCTGGTTAAACGATACGCAGGGGATGAGCTCCTATCTCCTGGAAATGGGAGTCATGGCGCGCGCCGTCGGCCGGATGTCGGGAAAATTCAAAATGGCCGAAGGGTGGCGCCGGCATTCACACATGGGTTTTGGCGCCCCAGAGGCCGATCCGCTGCGTGATGCCCTTGGCAAGAAGCTCCTCATCAACCGCGCTTACGAGCGAAGCCTGCTTAAAGGATAATTTTTCTCCTTATACTGTATTATTATGGCCCGAAAACTGAGTACCATTGCCCCCGACTGGTGGGATTACACCACCTTGGATGACGGCTTAATTGAAGAAGCGGCGAGGCTGACGCCCGCCGACATGCAAAAGCTGTCGCGGGATGGGTTTCGCGTGGTGTTTTACGATACCCTGGCGGATTTTTATCTGGCCGAGGCGCTCGAATATATCAGCGCCTGGCGGCGCTCGACGGCCGACAATCCCGTCGGAATTTGCGGTCCCATCGGTCCCACCGAGCAGCTGCCGCTTGTCGCGCGGATCGTCAATGAACTGGGGCTTTCGCTAAAGACGGCTCATTTCTGGGGCATGGACGAGTGGTACGTTAATGGCACGCAAGCCCCGGTGACGCATCCGCTTTCCTTTGAACGGGCCGATCGCGAGCTTTGCTTTAACCACATCCGGCCGGAACTGATGATGCCGGAGGCAAATCTGCATTTTCCCAAAGCGAATGTGGCGGCTTATGCGGCAACTTGGAGCGGCGTGCGCTGCGCGGTCATGCAAGGAGGGCAGGGTGACACCAAGCACTGGGCGTTTAACGACCCCGTGAAACGCGAAGGCGCATACCGTGATGCGCCACCGTCCCCCGCGGAATACCGGAAGCTGGGAACCCGCATCGTCGATTTGCATCCGGTGACCCTGGCGCAAAACGCCCGCACTTCGGGTGGCGGCAATATTGCCTTGGTGCCGACTCGCGCGATTACCGTGGGTCCGGTCGAGACTTGGAAAGCAGAGAAAGTATCGATCTGGCAGGCTGGAACACACGACAGCCCATTCGGGCAGCGGCTCACCACCTTGATGATCGCCAAACGGATCGCGGACAGTGCGGTGCCGATGTCCTTGCTCGCTGATCACCCCAATGTGCAGTTCAATTTCTACCGCGGCGGGATCGGCTCCTGCCAGGTGGAGATGCACTGATTTTTGCCGCCGCGTCGCATCCGACGGGGCGTATTTTTAGGAAAACCCCTCCCTTATGACCCATCTGAGCCGTCGGTTTTATGCGGGCTGCGCTCAAGCGCTCGCTTTCGTTTTTTTCCTGCTGAGTGCCGTCGGAGTCATGGCGGCCGCCAGCGAACCCATTTCCCCCCAAGCGCCCATTATATTGTTCAACGGGAAAGACCTTTCCAATTTCACCACTTGGGAAATCGCCCACAAGTTGGAGAACCCCGACAAGGTCTTCAGCGTCGTTGATCAGATTGATGGCGCTCCGGCGATTCGGATAAGCGGCCAGCACTACGGCGGAATTCTCACGCGCGAGCGTTATGCCAACTATCGCCTGGTGTCGGAATTTCGCTGGGGGCTGCTGACTTGGGCTCCGCGCACCGACAAAACTCGCGATTCCGGTATCCTGCTGCATTGCCAGGGTGAGGAAGGAAACATGAAAGCCGATTTCAGCAGCCCCTGGCTGCGCTCGGTGGAAGCGCAGATCATCGAAGGCGGGACGGGCGACGTTTTGATCCTTCCGGGTTACGACCGCGGCAACCCAACGCCGTGGGGCCCGACCCTTAAGATGCATGCCAAGGAAGGCCCCAAGCGGGGTTCGAATGTTTGGGATCCAACGGCCCCCTTGCGTGAGTTCAAGGGCGGACGCATCGACTGGCAATTCCGCGACCCAGAGTGGAAGGACGTGTTGGGGTTCCGTGGCCGCCAGGACGTCGAGAAGCCCGCTGGAGAGTGGAACGTTTTCGAGATCATCGCAGAGGGCGGAGATCTTACCTATATTCTCAACGGCGTTAAGGTGAACGAGGGCAAAGACGGCTCTTTCAAGGAGGGCCGCATCCTTTTCCAATCGGAAGGCGCTGAAATCTATTTTCGCCGCATCGAACTTCATCCCATCAAAAAATGAGTACTGCCACTACCCCTGGTCTTCCCGACTCGGGCACAAACACCCCCGCGATGCATACGCAATCCGCACTTAAGGTTAAGCTGTCGATTTTCATGTTCCTCCAGTACTTCATCTGGGGAGCCTGGTATGTCAGCATGGGCCCGTATCTCGCCGTCACCCTCAAGTTTGAGGGCGCCCAGATCGGCCTTGCGTACGGCGCGTTCGCGATCGGCGCGATGATTTCGCCCTTCCTCGTGGGGTTGATCGCCGATCGCTACTTCGCCTCGGAAAAACTGCTCGCGGTTCTCGGAATTCTCGGCGGCGTGGTGCTGTGCCTGATACCGCGCTGCACGACATTCCGGGAGTTCTACCCGATGCTGATTCTTTACTGCGCCCTCTATGTGCCGACCCTCGCGCTCGGTAACTCGCTCTCGCTGCACCATCTCGCGAATCCGAAAGTGGATTTTCCGCGCGTAAAGATGCTTTCGGCCGTCGGCTGGATCGCGGGACTGTTTGGCCTCGGATTCATCGCAAGCGCCGAGTCGTCAACCCAGTTTTATCTCGCTGGTGGTGCGTCCGTCGTCTTCGGCCTTTTCTCCCTGACATTGCCGCACACGCCGCCGCAAAAGACCGGCGCCAATGTCAGCATCGGCGAGATCCT
>JBEENF010000455.1:0-3544 GCA_041192325.1 Verrucomicrobiota bacterium | reverse complement strand
CATAGATGACGACCCGCGGCGCGTGATCGTTGACATTATAGACGCGGCGGAATCCCTCGAGAATTCCCTCGGCGGTATGGCGGGCGATCAACGTGTCGCTGGCAGGACCGTACACCCGCTGCGTGCTCAGCCCCGGTTCGGGCGTGGTGGCGCGGGGGAGCGCCTGAGCGACGGGCGGGGACGGCGGGGCGAGGCGACCAGGAGCTTGGGCGAGGACGAGAGGCGCGGGGCCGAAAGCGAGAAGGGCGAGGAGAGCAGCGTGGGCATTCATGGCGTTTTGTTTGGATCGTCCCCGGGGCAGGCGAAGGGCGCGCGGGAACCGGAGGTTTGCTTAACGCGCCTGGCGCACGCGCACCGTGTACTTTTTTGCCAGCGGATTCATGGCGGTGAAGCGCACCGCCTCGGTGGCTCCTTCCGACAGGATCAAGGTGTTCCAAGGCGTTTCATCGCTGGTGGAAAATCCCTGCTCGTCCTTAAACACGCAGCTGATCTGCACCTGAATGCGGCGGGTTTCCCGGTTCTTGACGTTCGCCACCACCTCCATGCGGCCGTCATCCAGCAGTTTCTCCTGCAATCCCGTGCAGGTGACCGAATGTTGCGCCGGCTCGTCGAGCAGAACAAAGCGATCGGTGTTCTCCAGCGTGAACTTGGTCGTGTCGAGCGGCGGCAGGGGGCCGGTTTGGCTCACGCAGCCCGCGAAAAGTCCCAAGGCGACAGCAAAGAGGAGGCCCGGGAGGGCCCGCTGGGCGAGGCGCGGGGCGAACGTAGTTTTCATGGTCGGATCGGGTTGGAAATCGGAGGCGGATGGGCGGTGAGACTTCGGGTCAGCCTTTAAGTTCGCTGAAAAACACCACGGTGTCACGGGCGTCGGCCGCCACGGTGAACGTGACGCGCTGCGTGCGGCGTTCGAGGACATGGCCGTCGCGATCGAGGAACTCGATGGTTCCGGCATGCTGGCCCGGCGGCAGCTTTACCGCCGCGAAGCTGAGGTGTTGCGGCAGGTTGTCCCATTGCCGGGTGTCGGCCTGCGCCTGCGTGGCGGCCGAGGCCACTTTTCCCAGCACCCCGAGGACGCCCAGGCCCAAAGCGGTGTAATTCGCGTCGTCCCGATCCTTGCCGTCGCGCTGCCGCCGGCGGCCCTCGCTGTACGCGATGGCGGAACCCGCCAACGCGATGTCACCCGCGACATTCGCGTTGGTCTTGAAAACCGCTTTGTTGCCCAGGATGTGATCCATTACCCGACCCCCGCGCGTGGAGGCTTGGTAAGCGAGATCGTCATAGCCGGGCAGCGGCACCACTCGTCGACCCTCTTCCAGCACCAGGCGCGCCGAACGCGACGGCGAATCGTTCGCATAGAAGCGAAGCTGCTCCCCGTGCTGACCCGCCGCGTACTTGCGCGGACCGTAGCCGTATTCGGCGAATATAAGCACATTGGCCGCCAGGTTGTAAGGCGGCAGCGCGCGTTTTTCTCCCGCATGGGCCTGCGCCCGCCGGAAGGCATCGGCGCCGTCACCTTCGAGTTTCGCCGTCACGAGCCCGTCGAGATAGTCGAGGAGCACGTAATCCGAGTCGAAATGCTCCTTCTCCGGATCGCTGTCGATCACCTGGCCAGAGCGAAAACACGCGCGCGCGTTATCCGGCTGGCCGTCGCGCCAATAGAGAATACCCCGGTAATAATACGCCATTACGCGCTCATAAGGCTCACCGAGAAACGTCTTGGTACTTTCCGCGGAAAACAGGCTGCGCGCCCGCGCCGCCGCCGCGTCATTCGTGATAATGCCGCCAAGGCGGACGATCGCGTCATCAAAGTTCCCTTTGGCGGTTTCGTAATCGGCCGCGCGCAAGGCTGCGGCCCCAGCGCGATAATCGAACAATACGCGGTCGCGTTCCGCCGCCGTCGCCATTTGCCGGTCCGCTTCCGACCCGCGGCCCGGCGCAGTGGGACCAAGCGACGTCGTCTCGGTCGCGCAACCGGCGAGCAGCAACCCTCCGCCCAAAAACAGCAGCCTGGTCCAAGGGACGTTCTTCACGGCGGGGGCATCCGCGGCGCGGCGGCGGCGCGAGCCCCCGGCGGATTCTTCAGGAACGGTGCGAACACCTGCATTCATGGCTGGGGGACGGGATGGGCAAGTGGCCGGAAGGCCAGGGGAAAAAGATTTTCCCGCGGCGCCGCAACTCCCTGCCTGACCCTTCGCTTAGCGATACGCCGCGTCCTCAAGCCCCTGCTTTTTGATCTCTGCCGTGTCTTCCCACACGATGCGGCTGGTGCGAGCGTCCGTGAGTCGGAAACTGTAGAGAATATAATCGCTCATCCCCTGCGAGGTCTTGGTCGTCATGCCGTCCAGTTTGCCCGTCAGGAAGAAATCGGCGCCGCCAAACTCCACCACGTTGGGGTCGGCGCTCGCGGTGACCTGACCGCTGCGTTTGAGCTCTCGCTCGCGCTCCAGCGTTCGCATCATCTCTCGATCCAGGAAACTCACCCGACCCATGGCCTTCGAGTTGAGTTGCGTGCGCAGCCGCGTGAGAAAGATATCCTTGTTGATGGGAAAACGCGTGTTGTTGACGACCGGTTCGAGCACGACGCTCGGCGCGATCTGGACGCGCGCGATCTGAGGAATGGAGAGAATGCTCCGCGCCATCTTGTCCGTCACCGTGACCAGATCCTGTGATTCGATTCCGGTGCCGGCCACCGAACCGCGTTCGTCCGGTCGCATTTCGGTAACAGCCGCGCCCGCCGGGTTGCGTACGCCAGAGTCGGTCGCGCAGCCCGTCAGGAGGGCCGAACTCACGGCCAGGGCAGTGAAGAAGAAACGGGAAGTCATAGTCATGTTGAAGGGAAAGGGATCATGCAAAACCGGGCGCTGCGCTGCCGACCGGCGGCCCGCGCGGCGCCAGTGCGGTCTCGCGCGACTAGCGGCCGAACAATCCGTTCGCCGAGCTCATCGGAGGCGGCGTGCCGTAGTAGTTATTGATGATCGTCACGGGGGCCGGCGCGGCTGAAGGCGCCGGCGCCGCGGGTGGCGCGACGACTGCGGGCTGTTCGTAGATGATGGGGCGACGATTCGCCTCTGCGACGGATCCCAGCAGCAAGCCTGCACCGGCGCCCCACAGTGCGCCTCTGCCGGCGCTATGATGAAAGGCGCGGCTGTTATGGCCAATGACGGCGCCCGTCAAAGCGCCCAACCAAAGACCATCGGTGGCGTAGTTCCCGTAACCCGAGACGTAAGGGCTATCGTAGACTACTGTGCCATAGTACCCACTGGAATAATTCGCGCCATAATAACCATACGTCGGGAGGAATCCGGGGTGGTAGCCCACGCGGCCGCGCGGTCCGCCACGATGATGGCCGTAGAAGCCCGGGCGTTCGCGATAGATGTAACCCCCGGTCTGAACCCCGATGCGCACATCAGCTCCGGGAGCATAGGGGTTGTTCATCGTGGACCCGATCAAGCCACCGGCCAGCGCGCCCAAGGCGGCGCCTCTCGCGCCGTTATGACTGCCGCTGTTATTGCCGATCACCGCGCCGGCCAAGCCTCCCACCAAG
>JBEENF010000454.1:0-3552 GCA_041192325.1 Verrucomicrobiota bacterium | reverse complement strand
CCATCACTGTGGCCAATGGTTACATTCGCGATAACCCGCGCTATCCGGTTATCGCGCGCACACTCGACGCCAGCGGCCTCG
Source organism: Verrucomicrobiota bacterium (assembly GCA_041192325.1). Taxonomy (GTDB): domain Bacteria; phylum Verrucomicrobiota; class Verrucomicrobiia; order Opitutales; family Opitutaceae; genus ER46. Next base: position 3,471 of record JBEENF010000454.1, on the reverse strand, counting down.
CCACCGTGACAATCCGTCTTCTCACGCCATCCGAAGCGGCAAAAGACGAGCACACGGGATATTGGAGTTTCGACTTGGAACTCCTCTCCCATCGCATCCGGGAAGCGACACATTGGGTGAGCCTGCATCCCCGGCTGCGAGAGCTGGACATCGGGTTTTTGGGCTCGGGCACCGGCGCGGCCGCCGCTTTGGTGGTGGCCGCGCAACTGGGCGCCGCGGTTCATGCCGTGGTTTCGCGGGGGGGCCGGCCTGACCTCGGCCGCGACTACCTGCCACGGGTGACCGCATCCACCTTGTTGATCGTCGGTGAAAAGGACGAAGCCGTCTGCGACCTGAACCGCCAGGCGTTCTCTCAGTTGCTCTGTCCCAAGGAAATGACGATCGTGGCCGGCTCGGACCATCTTTTCGGCGAGGCAGGAGCTTTGGAAAAAGTCGCGTCCCTTGCCGCCGCCTGGTTCGCAGCCCATTTAAGATCCGGCACCCGGATCTAGAATGGCGCCACGTAACGGCCCGCGTAAGTCGCCGAATGATGCATCGGCAGAAGTCAGGCTTGGGCCTGGTGTATGCTGCCTTGGCCGAGCCTTTTCTTCGCGCGCAATTTGTGCGACGCAAATGACAACCTCTGCGGAGCCGCGCGGGAGCGGGAGAGTATGGTGTGCCGGATCAGCAACTTAAAACCTCCGTCCGACCATGCCTGCAAAACAGATCATTTTCCGCCATGAAGCGCATGCAAAATTGCTGGCGGGCATCAACACCCTGGCTCAGGCCGTGCGCGTCACGCTCGGCCCGAAAGCCCGCACCGTCGTGCTGGAGCGGTCCTACGGTTCGCCGACGATCATTAATTCCGGCGTAATCGTCGCGAAGGAAATCGAGCTGCGCGATCACTTCGAAAACATGGGCGCGCAGATCGTCCGCGAAGTGGCGACAAAAACCTCCGATATCGCGGGTGACGGCACGTCAACTGCCACGGTGCTCGCCCAAGGCATCGCCGTTGAGGGCATGAAGTACGTCGTCGCGGGCATGAACCCCATGGACTTGAAACGCGGCATCGAAAAGGCCGTGGAGGCGATCGTCGCCGAGTTGCGCAAGCTGGCCCAGCCCTGCACGGGGCGCACGGAGATTGCCCAGGTCGCCACGATTTCCGCCAATTCCGATCGCGCCATCGGCGAGGTGATTGCGACCGCGATGGAAAAGGTCGGCAAAGACGGCACGATCACGGTCGAGGAAGCGAAGTCGATTGAGACCACGCTCGACGTGGTGGAGGGCATGCAGTTCGACAAGGGCTACTTGTCCCCGTACTTTGTGACGGACTCGGAAGGCATGGAGGCGGTTCTCGAGGACGCTTATTTGCTGATTCACGAGAAACGGATCGCGAACCTGCAGGATTTGTTGCCGCTGCTGCAGATTATAGCCAAAAGCGGAAAGCCGCTGTTGATCGTGGCCGAGGATGTCGAGGGCGAGGCCCTGGCCGCGCTCGTCGTCAACAAGATCCGGGGCACGCTCAATGTCTGCGCGGTCAAGGCGCCGGGTTTCGGCGACCGGCGCAAAGCGATCCTGGAGGACCTCGCGATCCTGACGGGTGGACGCTGTCTCACCGAGGACCTAGGCGTAAAACTGGAGAACGTTACGGTCAACGATCTGGGCCGTGCCCGGCGGATCAAAGTGGATCGGGAGACGACCACGGTGATCGAGGGCGGGGGAAAGGAATCCGCCATACAGGGCCGCGTGCGGCAGCTCCGCCACCAAATCGAGGAGACCACGTCCGACTACGATCGCGAGAAGCTCCAGGAACGTCTCGCCAAGCTCGCCGGCGGAGTCGCGGTCGTGAAAGTCGGAGCGGCGACCGAGACGGAAATGAAGGAGAAAAAGGCGAGGGTGGAGGACGCGATGCACGCCACACATGCGGCGGTGGAAGAAGGCGTGCTGCCCGGCGGCGGGGTCGCCTTGTTGCGCGCGCGCAGCCAGCTCGCCGAATTGCGCGGCGAGAATGCGGACCAGGACGCGGGCATCAAGATCGTGCTGCGCGCGCTGGAGGAGCCGCTGCGCCAAATTGTGGCCAACGCCGGCGCGGATCCTTCCGTGGTGCTTAATCGCGTCGTGGAAGGCAGCGGGAATTTTGGCTTCAATGCGCTCACCAACCAGTATGGCGACATGGTCCAAATGGGCGTGCTCGATCCCTGCAAGGTTACCCGCACCGCGCTCCAGAACGCGGCGTCCATTGCGGGACTGGCGCTGACCACCGAGTGCATGATTGCGAAGGAGCCGGAAGCGAAGCCACCCAAGACGTCCGCTCCCGACGATTTCTGAGGCCCAGCCCAAGGTCCGGCTCCCCGCCGGTTTTACTGGCCTGCCGCTACGGTCCACTTCGAACCTCTCCGGTCATTTGCTGACCAACCCTCCATGAATACCACGGCACTGGAAGCGACGGCACGGGAACTGGTGGCGCCGGCGAAGGGCATTCTCGCGGCGGACGAGAGTGGTCCCACGATCGAGAAGCGGTTCAACAGCGTCGGCGTACCGAACACCGCCGAGCTGCGGCGGGCGTATCGGGAAATGCTGTTCACGACGCCGGGTCTGGCGCGCTACATCAGCGGAGTTATTCTCTATGACGAAACGCTGCGCCAAAAATCCGTTGGCGGCTCGTCGTTGGTCGACGTTCTCGCGCAGCAAGGGATCATTCCCGGGATCAAAGTCGATCGGGGCGCCAAGCCGCTCGCGGGATTTCCGCGGGAGAAGGTCACGGAAGGCCTCGATGGTTTGCGCGAACGTCTGGCGGAGTATGCGGCGCTCGGCGCCCGTTTCACCAAATGGCGGGCGGTGGTGACGATGGGTGCGGGACTCCCGACGTCCGGATGCATCCAGGCCAATGCGCACGCGCTGGCGCGCTTTGCGGCGCTGAGTCAGGAGGCCGGACTGGTTCCGATCGTCGAGCCCGAGGTGCTGATGGACGGAGATCATTCGCTCGACCGTCACGGGGAAGTCACCGCGACCGCCCTGCGGTCGCTGTTCGCCGAGCTGCATGGGCAGCGCGTGCAGCTGGAAGGGCTGCTCCTCAAGGTCAACATGGTGCTCTCCGGGACGCTCTGTGCGCAGCAAGCGAGCATCGCGGAAGCCGCGGTGGCGACGCGGCGCTGTATGCAACGCGCCACGCCGGCCGCCACGCCGGGGATTGTTTTTCTCTCGGGCGGACAGGCGGATATTCGCGCCACGGAGCATCTCGACGCCGTGAATCGCCTGGGGCAGGCGCCATGGCCGTTGAGTTTTTCCTTTGGCCGGGCCTTGCAGGCGCCGGCCTTGAAAATCTGGGCGGGGAAGCCGGAGAACGCGACTGCCGCCCAGCAGGCGCTTTTGCATCGCGCGCGCTGTAATTCGGCGGCACGCGCGGGAAAATATACCCGCGAACTGGAGGACACCGCCCCATGAACACCGACATTCAAACGGACAGCAGCATCATCGAGGCAATTTTTCACC
>JBEENF010000453.1:0-3557 GCA_041192325.1 Verrucomicrobiota bacterium | reverse complement strand
CGGCGTCGATTTGCACCCCCAGCCCGGGTCCGGCCGGTGGCGTGGCCTGATCGCCGTCGATCACGAGCGGTGTCCTCAAAAAAGTGCCTTCGAGGAACTGAGGAGCGTTTAGCGCCGCCGGGTGAGGCAGTTCATACGCGCTGAACAGCAGGAGGCAGGCGGCGAATGCCACGTCGGGATCGGTCAGTCCGCTCGCAAAAAAGTGCAGGCCGTGTTCACGGATATACTCGATCATGCGTCGCGCCTCGGTGAGCCCGCCGCACCGTGACACTTTCATGGCGACGCCTTGCAGCATGCCGAGTTGGTGAAACGTCTGCAGATCGCCCACTGAGACCACGCCTTCATCCATCAGGATGGGCAGCGCGCCCTGACTGACCAACCTCTGATAACCGGTAAGCTGGTTTGCGGGCAGCGGTTGCTCGAACGCGGCGATGCCGAGGGCGGCGAATTGCGGCGCCGCCTTAAGGGCGGCCGCCAGAGTATATCCACCATTGGCATCCACCCACACGAAGGCGTCTGGCGCGTGCCGGCGAATTTCCCGGCACACCTCGATGTCGAAGGGGGCGTCGCGGCCAACCTTGACGTTGAAATTCCGAAACCCACGGGCCTTGGCCTTCGCCATACTGCTGCCCACGTCGTCGAGCCTGCGCGGGTCAATCGTACAACTCAGCGTTACGGGCCGGGGGCTCGGTCGATTCCAGCGGGTGTGAGCAGCCTGCTGCAGGATGCGCCCGGTGAGATCGAAGAGGGCAAGGTCGAGTCCTGCCTTCGCGATTGGCTGGCCAGTGGAAAAAGCCGGGGCGATCACGCGGTTCATCACCCTCCAGATTTCCTCGGTCGCAAATGCGTTCATGCCCAACAGCGCGGGGGCCAGATGGACATCGATCGTCGTGCGCACCGTTTCGATGGTTTCATAGCTCCACGTGGGCGAGGGGATGCTTTGGCCCCAGCCATGATTTCCTGCTTCGTCCGTGATCTTGACCAGCACGGTGTCGCGTTGGGGAGCGCCGCCCTTTCCGGCGGGGAAGAACTTGAACTGTCCCGTGACGGGATAGCTGGCGATGAACGTATCGATTTGGACGATGCGCGCAGTTGAGGTGGAGTTCATTGCTTAGCCGCGCGACAGCGCAGACGCGAACGCTGGGGATCGCGGGTGTAGAGGCGTCACCCGGGAAATACTCCGATACAACATTCGGGCAACATCCGCGCGTTTTGCGATAGCGACGACACAATTTCAATTCGACAAAGCGGCTCGTGCTGAACAGTGATGACTCACCCCCGCGATTCGCGCCAGTGCGCTAGTGCGCTATTTGTCCCACCCTGAACCGCCATGCTACGCTTCTTCTCAAGCTTGCAAATCAGCCCGCGGTGAGTGCGGGAGCTCGATCACCGGGGTAAGCGAAGCCCCTTGCGGAGTGTTACTTTCTCCAAATCCCAAACCTACTCCATGAACTCAAGCACCCCCCGTCCTCAACCCCGCCTCGCTGTGCTCGGCGCGTGGCTGTTACTTGTCCTATCGCCGTCCGCAATCCTGCTGGCCGCTGAAAGCCGCCCGGCCCCCGTGGCTGGGCAATCGACTGGCGTCGTCACCGGACGCGTGAGCAACGCCGCGACCTTGAACAATCTGGAAGGAGCCACGATTCGCGTCGATGGCTCCGCGGTTCAGACGACCACTCAACGCGGCGGCACCTACCAGCTGCAGTTACCTCCCGGAAGTCACACCTTGACGGTCTCGTATCTCGGGCTGGATAGCCAGACGATCAGCGTTTCCGTCCCGCCGGGAGGAATGGTCCAACGGGACATCGCGCTGACGGCGGACATCTACAAGATGAACCCGTTCACGGTGACGGGCGAGCGGGAAGGCAATGCGCTCGCCATCACGATGCAGCGGGAATCACAGGGGGTGAGAAACGTGGTATCAACCGATGCCTTTGGCGCGTTGGCGGGAAATCCGGCCGATCTGCTCGTTCGCCTGCCCGGCGTGGAAGGCACCTCCACCAGCGGTGATACGCGCTACATTCGAATTCGCGGCATGCATCAGTCGCTGAGCACCGTGACGGTTGACGGCAACCGGGTGGCGGCCGCGAACGGCGCCGGGACGGATCGCGTGATGGAATTCCAGCCCACGGGAGCGGACGCGATTGAGCGTATTGAAGTCATCAAGTCACCGACGCCCGACATGGACGGCGATTCGATCGGGGGAGCAGTCAACATGGTCAGCAAGTCCGCTTTCGACCGTTCACCAGAACGCCATATCGTCGCCTCGGTGGGCGGAATTTGGCGACCGCTCACGGAGATCCGTGATCCCATCCACGAAAGCTACACTTTCTCTTATTCCGAAGTTATCGGTGGTAAACTGGGCGTGGCGGTGAATTTTGCGAGTCGCGTGCATGGCACCCCGGAAGATCTCACCTCCGCCGGCTGGCAGACGCTGGCAAACGGCGTCACGGGTCCGCGCTTCAACAACTCCTTCCAATTTGAAAATCTGCAGCAGTACGACCGCTCCGGCATGGGCGGGGGCATCAAGCTGGATTACAAAGTAAGCGAGCACACGCGTTTGTCCTTCAATACGACGCTCAACCGCTACGGCGAGCACGCTTACACCCACGGCTTCGTGGTCTCGACGACGGCGTCGCTGGCGACGGTGGACGCGGCGGGCAATCCCACGGGTGGTGGTGGCATTCTTCCTGGATACACCGACAAAGTGACGAACTTCCGCGGCAACTACACGCCGCCGTCCGGACCCACGGTGGTCGCGCCGAGTCAGTTGAACACCTGGATGCGCACGACGGAGCGCCGCAACTCGGTCGCGCAAAACACGCTCGCCGGCGAACACAAGTACGAGCGGTTTTTCATCGATTGGAACATTTACCAATCCCGCGCGAAATCGGAATACCCCGGCAACAAGCGACTGGACCTCTTCGCCCGGGGCTTCGGTCTGCGGATCACACGGGACGACGAACCGTATTACCCCACGATTACCCAAACCAGCGGGCCGGATTTTACGCAGATTGCGAACTACAACACCGGCACGACAAACACGTACAGCATCAATCTGCGGAAGACGGCGTGGGACCGCTATCGCGGGCTTTCGGTAAATCTCAAGAAGGACTTTGAGACTGTGGTGCCGAGTTACCTAAAAGCGGGCTACCGCTTTCGCGGGCAGATCCGCGATGGCGTGAACACGGCGTATCGGGGAAATTATGTCGGGCCGGATGGCGTGATGGCCACGAACCCGGCGACCGGGATCAACGACGATAATCTTGCCCAATTCGTGCTGCCGCTGAACGACCCCAGTCTCAGCTCGTCCGACCATTTTGCGCGGCAGCCGTTGCTGCCTTACCCGCGCCGGATGGCGCTGGATGGCGGCGGCCCGGCGGGCTACAGCAATGACAAGAGTTTCAATATCGACACGGCGTTTCAGCGAAACCGCGAACTCTTCAAGGACGACATCGCGTTCATCGTGCAGCAGAACCTGGAGGGGTTCACCCGCTTCAAAGAGGACATTTCCGCGGCGTACATCCAGGGGAATGTTGATATTGGCAAATTGACGATTC
>JBEENF010000452.1:0-3567 GCA_041192325.1 Verrucomicrobiota bacterium | reverse complement strand
ACCGCACCACCGGCGATTACATGGGCATGCTGGCCACCGTGATCAACGGCCTCGCCTTGATGGACTGCCTGGAAAAACTCGGCGTCAACACCCGCGTGCAATCCGCGATTCCGATGAACCAGATCGCCGAACCGTTCATCCTGCGCCGCGCCATGCGGCATCTGGAAAAAGGCCGCGTCGTCATTTTCGTTGCCGGCACCGGCAATCCCTATTTCTCGACCGACACCACGGCCGCCCTCCGCGCGAGCGAACTCCACGCCGACATCATTCTCAAAGCCACCAAAGTCGACGGGGTCTACGACAAGGATCCGAAGAAATACCCCGATGCGGTGCGATTCGAACACCTCACTTTCATCGACGCCCTCAAGCAGCGGCTCAACGTCATGGACTCGACCGCGTTCTCGCTGTGCATGGACAACAATGTGCCCATCCTGGTTTTCGACCTCGGCGATGAGCACGCCATTCGCAAGGCCGTCGTGGGCGAAAAAATCGGCACGCTGGTCAAAAACTGAGCCTGCGGCTCTCCGACCAAACTCCCCCCACTCTCTTCCTTAATCCACGTCCCATGAGCCATCCCATCCTGACCGACGCCCAAGCCCGCATGAAAAAAGCCGTGGATCATACGCTCCACGAATTCAGCGCGATCCACACCGGCAAAGCGACGCCCACCATGGTGGAGAGCGTCATGGTGGAGGCCTATGGTTCGTCCATGCGCCTGAAGGAATGCGCCGCCATCTCCACGCCCGATGCCCGCATCATTCAGATTCAGCCGTGGGACGCGGGCCTCACCAAAGCCATCGCGAAGGGCATCATCGACGCCAATCTCGGTTTCAATCCCATGATCGATGGCAAGCTGATCCGCGTCCCGCTTCCGGACATGAGTCGCGAGCGCCGCCAGGAGTACGTCAAGACCGCGCACAAACTGGCGGAAGAAGGCCGGGTGCATGTCCGCAACGTGCGGCGCGACACGATCGAAGGTGTGAAAAAAGCGAAGTTGCCGGAAGACGACTCGAAGCGGCTGGAAAAGGACATCCAGACCGCGACGGACAAGGCGATTGCCGACATCAACGCCCACTTGGCGCACAAGGAAAAGGATTTGCTCACGGTCTGATCGCCCGGACTTGGTCGCGCGAGGGCAGCCGCTGGAACACGATTCCCCGCCGCCCCCGTTCGGCCGCCGGAGTATCCGCGTTTGAAAACGGAAAATTCGCCCGCTCCCCGCCGCGTCGTCGTCAAGCTCGGCACTGGCGTTCTGACCACTGGCATTGGCCAGTTGGATACGGCGCGCATCACGGCCGTCTGTGCGGAAATTGCGCATCTTCGCGCCCGGGGCACGGAAGTGATCGTGGTTTCGTCCGGCGCGGTCGGCCTGGGCATGGGCGCGCTCCAGCTCCCGAGGCGGCCCAAGGATGTCTCCAAGAAGCAGGCATGCGCGGCGATCGGGCAGTCGCGGCTGATGCAAACGTGGGAGGCCGGCTTTGCGCCGCATGGCATCGTCGTCGCACAGGTGCTGCTCACCCACGAGGACCTCCGCGCGCGCGACCGCTATCTCGGCATCAAGCAGTGCCTCGAACAACTGCTCGCCTACCGGACGGTGCCGATCATCAACGAAAACGACACCGTGAGCGCGGCGGAAATTCACGCGATGCTCAAGTTCGGGGACAACGACATCCTTTCCGCGATGGTCGCCAGCCTCACGCAAGCGCAATACCTGGTCATCCTGTCGACGGCGCCGGGGCTCATCGACCTGAAGGGCACCGGTGAAATCGTGCCGGTGATTGAGCGCATCACCCCGCAGATCGAGGCGATGGCGGGGGGCACCACGAGCGAAACGGCGGTGGGCGGTATGAGTTCAAAAATAACCGCGGCGAAACTGGCCACGCGCGCCGGCTGCGGCGTCTTTATTGCGAGCGGCTCCGAGCCGCTGATCCTCACCCGGCTCTTCGCCGGCGGCGGCCCGGGCAGTTTCTTCGTGCCGAGCGGATTGCCGCTGGAAGCGAAGAAACGCTGGCTGGCCTACTTTCAACGGCCGACGGGCACGATTTCCGTAAATAGCTGCGCCGTTCCCGTTCTCCGCGATGACGGACGGAGCCTGCTGGCGGTGGGCGTCACGGGCGCCGCGGGACAATTTGCCGCCGGCGATATCGTCAACATCGCGGCGCCCGACGGCTCGATCATTGGCCGCGGCCGCACCAATTTCTCGCGGGAAGACATCCCGGCGATTGCGGGCAAAAAAGGCGACGCCGTGCGCGCGCTGTTTCCCACGCGGAAGCGGCTCGAAGTCATCCACCGCGACGAGTTCGCCCTGCTTTGATCCAGCGCCGGACGCGAGCCCGGCGGCGTTGGGTTAGTCAGCGCGCACTCCCTCACCTGGTGAGTTAACCCCGCCTACCAGGCCCAGGCGTAGGCCTCGACGCGCGGATCGGCGCCGGCGCTCAACACCCCGGTGCGCAAGTCCACCACGATCGCGGCATTCGAACCCATCGACCAGGCGCGCGTGACCTTGAGGAGGTGTCCGCGGGCGATCAGTTCCTTCCGCACGTCCTCGCCGATTCGATCCTCCACCGACATCTCGCCGGGATACATCGTGTGGGGAAACGGCGAGGCCGGAAAACTCCGCGTGCCCCACCTTGGCGATTCGATGGCCTGCTGCACATTCATGCCGAATTCCACGATGTTCAGAAACGTCTGCATTGTGCGCATGATTTGGTCGTCGCCGCCAGGGCTGCCCATGACCATGTGCGGCTGACCGTCCTTCATCACCAGCGTGCTCTGCAGCGTGCTGCGCGGACGCTTGCCCGGGGCGAGGGCATTCGCCTCGCCGGGAGTCAACGAGTAGTAGTCGCCGCGACAATTAAAGATGAAGCCCAGATCCGCCATCACGACACCGGTGCCGAAACCGCTGTGCAGGCTTGGCGTGAAGGAGATCATGTTTCGCTCCTGGTCGACGACGGAGATATAACTCGTGTCGCCTTCGTGATCGGCCTCGCCCTCCAAATGCGTGCGCAGGGGCCGGTCCAGCACGACGCGGCTTTTCGTGAACTGTTCCGGATTGCCGGCCCGCAGTTCGTGCGAGGCTTTCCGCGCGTCGATCAGCTTGCGGCGTTCGCGCGCATAATCCTTCGAGAGCAGGCCTTCGTAAGGGATCTGGATGAAATCCATGTCGCCGAGATATTTGTCGCGATCCGCAAACCCGAGTTTGATGGCCTCCACGCAGGTGTGAATGTAGTCGGCGCTGTTCCGGCCCATCTTCTTGAGATCGTAGCCTTCGAGGAGATTGAGCACAAACAACTCGGCGGGACCCTGGTTGGCCGAGGGATTCTTATAGACCTGATAGCCGCGGTAATTAACGGAGACGGGCTCCTCCACTTTCGCGGTGTAGCTCGCGAAGTCTTCGTAGCGAAACAGGCCGCCGTTCTCCTCCGAAAACCGGGCCATCGTTCGCGCGATGTCGCCCTTGTAAAAGCGATCCCGCGCCGCCTGGAGCGCCGCATGACGCCCTTTCGGCGTGTTCTGTTTTTCCGCCTCGACGAGTTTCTTCAGCATCTCCGCCAATTGTGGATTCCG
>JBEENF010000451.1:0-3577 GCA_041192325.1 Verrucomicrobiota bacterium | reverse complement strand
CCATTGCTTATTCTCTTTCAGTGATGCTATCGTCTGGTGCGGGGCCAAAGGGTCGTCGGTGAGCGCATGTTTCGCTTTCGACACCATGCCCCAGCCGATCAGTGCCACCACGAGCCCCACCAAGGTGGGAGCGAGCCATTGCGCCAAGTCTGGATCCACGCCGGCGCGAGTCAGGCCCGCGCCGAGCAACTGGCCCAGACCAATTAGCAAGACGATCACGCCGGCGTAAGCCACGAAGCCGCCCACGGCGATCTTGGCGGAATGGCGGCCCACCCGCGACACGTTATCCTTGAGTTCGGTTTTGGCGAGCGAGACCTCCTGCCGCAGCAGGGTGAGGGACTCGTCGCGGAGTTCGCGCAGCAAGCTTGGGATGGAATTGGGCGGAGGCGATGTGGAATCGGGATTCATGTGGGTGGTGGGCATACGGTTTTATAGTTCCGCGCCCATGACTCCCGTTTCAGGAAATCGCGCGTTTGGGTTGAAATCCGCCGAATTCCCATCGTCGGACGCGCCAATTTCCGAGCCGCTGGCGGAAGCTTTCATCAAATTGCCCGCCACAAGGCCGGCCACGAACATGCCACCGAAGAATGCGGCGGGATGGCGCCGCGCCAGATTCTCGGCGTCCTGCCGCAAGGCCACAAAATCGCGCCCGCGGATGTATTCCGAAACGGTGCGCAGGCGGTCTGCCGCTTGATGGGTCAGCCAGGCGATGTTGGGATCCTTCTCTTCCAAGGACCGCGCGGATTCGTCGATGGCGGAGCTATAGTTGCCGAGGCGCTCCGCGGCGTCTTCTTTCGTTTCGGTGGCGGCTTTTTCCACGCTCGCCCTGGCCCGCGTCGCAGTTTCGCTCGCCGCCGACTTCAGGGTCGACGCCGTGTCCTTCGCGGTCTGCGTGACGGCGTCCTTGGCCTGAGTGAGGACTCCCGGCGAACCGGCGCCCGATTGCGACTCTCCCGCCGGTGCATGCTCGCGGTGTAAAAGATGTGACTTCATTCGTTCTCCGTTTTTGTGGGTTAAAGGGCAGTTTTGTTGTGAAACGATGCGACCTAGCACGGCCCATACCCGGCGCGCGGAAAACGTCCCCCGTTTGGATAAACCCATGCTCCACAGCTGGAAAAAATTCGGGCAAATTGGGCGTGCGCGAGATCCTGATACGGCAATCATGCAAAGTGCCGCGCCCGCTTCACACCCCGCATGCAAACTGCATCGTTCGCCGCCCGCTCTGCGCCGCTGCGGCTATTTTCCCGGCGTTTCCCGCCGCGCCGCGAGGTGGAGTTGCCAGGAGTTCCAGAGATTGTGCCACAGGACGTAACAGGTCGGTCCCAGGGCGATCAACGGGCTGGCGTAGGTGAGTGCGAGATAGATGGTAAAGGTGGTGTTCTTCTGGCCCAGTGCCTGGCTCGCCTCCCGCCGAAATTCCCGTCCGCCAATCAACCGGCCGAGCGCAAAGTTGGCGGCGCACACCAGCAGCGTTGTCAGGGCAATCTGCGCGAGCGACCAGTGCGAGGTGTCGTGCTGACGGCGGAGGAAGTCAGACCCATTGGCCGTGATGAGGAACATCGCTGCCACCCACATGCCGAAAGAAAAGTTGCGCAGCTTGACTGGCCACACCACCGCCGGCGGGTAAACGGAGCGCACCAACCACGCCGCGGCCATGGGAAAAAACACCACCCCTGCCACACTGCCAGTGACTTGGGCGAACAGCGCGGGAGTGGCTTTGCCCAAAATCAAAGGCAGCAGCACCGGCAGCAATGCCGCGATCACCACGTTGGTCAGCAGGAATGCGCCGATCACGTACTCGACCCGCCCGCGGAGAAAGCCGACGATTACCGGCGCGGCGGTGGCGGTCGGGGTAATGCCGGCAAAAAATCCCGCCAACGCGAGGTCGCGTCCGCCGATCACCCAGCCGATCCCATAAGCTGCAAAGCCCATGCCGAGATTCGCGAGGACCAGCCACAAGTGACTCTGGTGCCAAATCCCACGGGAAAGCCGGGTTTGAAGGAAAACGAGGAAGAGCATGGCCATCACCAGCCAGCGTATCGCGCCCGAGAATACGTGCGCGCCCGGCACCAGAGCGCCCAAGGCGATCGCGACCAGAATGGCGAGAGTGCGTTCGAACCCGGGTTTCACGAAGCGCCAACAAAGGGTCGCGGGGGACATTACGCAATTGCGCACGCAGGCGCCCCGCCTGGGCTTGCGTGTTTGCGCGCGACCGCCGGGTCCCGGCTATTTCGTTCCCGAGGAGTCGCTGCCGGAACTGGCAGACGCCGTCGGCACACCCCGCGAGGGGCCGGGTTCAGCGGGTGCAGGGACCGGGACGAAAGCCACGGCTCCGATCTGGAGGGGCTCGCCATACGGAAAACCCGCCACCCGTGCGGTGAGCACTCGGGAGTCGAAAGGCGAATTTCCGCTCGCGCTGTTCATCGCCGTCCAATCCGTGGCGTTGCGCTGGTGAAGATTGGCCACGGTTGAACCCACGTCCAGCAGGCCAAGGGTAAGCCCAACCTCCACATTCCTTCCCGTCCTTTGTGCCCAAGCGCGGCGCCAGGCGAAAGGCGGTGGCCTATGGGTAGCAGCAACGAAAAGGCGCCCGATCAAGCGGTAAGAAAGACGGTCGGTTTCCGGTGCATCAGGGCGCAAATCAAGGAGATCGTACTCGACTCCGTCCACGCCCGCCACGACCCACGCGTGTTCCTTCCAGAACGACGCCTCCAGGCGCCAGCGAATTCCCAACGCCGCCAGCAAGTGGGCCGCGAACACCGCGCGGCCGTCGCAATCGTCCCGGAGATAAAGCCAGCCGCTTTGGCGGCGCCGCATCAGCATCTCGTCCAGGGTGGCGTGAAATTCCTCCACCCCATAAACCCGCCGGTCGTCATCGTAATCCACCAGCAGATGCGCCACGTCGTTGACGATAACCAGTTGTTCTTTCGGGTCCTTCGTCACCGCGCGGATAGCTGCGGCCACGGGGGTGATCACGGGATGATTTGCCCGGACCGTTTGTTGCATATCGTGCCGGAAATGCTCCCGCGTGTGGCGGGGATAACGTGCGTCCGCCGCCTTTGTCACTTGGGGTGCGAGCATTTGGGCCAACAGCAGAATCAACAGTGCCGGAGAAAAGAGAGCAACTCGGGGCCGGGGTTGGTTGGGGGTGAGCGTCGACTCCACGTCTTGTAATCGACATGGGAGAAATCCCGGGCGAGATATTTGTTCCAGTCCCGGAATGCGCCTCGGGAAATCACTGCCGCCCGGGGAAATGGAATTTTTTTTATGGGAAATCCTGCCCTTGTTCACCGTCTCACACTGCCGGTGTCGCTCGTGATCTTTGCTCTCCGGAGCGCAAACCCCGGTCTGCTCCACCCTTGCGCGAAAATCGCTCAGCCAAAGCGTCGAGCAAAGGCTGGTCACTTGCGTTCAGCTGCGCCTTGAACACCCGGCGGCAGTCGTCTGCGGTTAGGTCGCGTTTCTCTCGCGCATGTCCTTCGGGGACGGCGCGTCAAGCTGTGGCTGCCGCTCGAGTCAAGTGAGTCAGACCGGCAACGTTCCTGTCGACGGATGCCACGGCGCGTGGGGACGTCGT
>JBEENF010000450.1:0-3597 GCA_041192325.1 Verrucomicrobiota bacterium | reverse complement strand
CGAATCCATCGCCACACCTCCCACCATCCTCGTCATCGATGATGACGCCGAAATCCGATACTCGCTGTCGCGGGTACTGACAGGGCGAAACTATCAGGTGACGGAGGCGGGTAGTGGCGAGCAGGGGATCGCTTTGGTTAAAAAAGGCCCGCCGCCGGACCTCGTGTTCCTCGACGTTCGCCTCGGCGGGATGGGCGGGATTGAAGCGTTGCAACATTTGCGATCCGCGAATGCCAAGCAGCTTGTCATTTTGATGACGGCGTTCGGCACGGCCCAGACCGCCATTGAGGCGATGAAGTACGGCGCCTTTGACTATGTGATGAAGCCGTTCGACCCGGCCAAAGTCCTGTCGCTGGCCGAGAACGCGCTCAAGGCCCATGCCGACTTGCGTGCCGTCGGCGACTACAAGCCGACGATCAACGCCGACGACTATCGTGAGGGGATTGTGGGCAGTTCTGCGGTGATGCAGGACGTTTTCAAGACTATCGGACAGGTCACGGCCAGTGACGTCACAGTCATGATCACCGGCGAAACGGGAACCGGCAAGGAGCTCGCTGCACGCTCAATTTGGAAACACAGCCATCGTTCGAACCGGCCCTTTGTCGCGGTCAATTGCGCGGCGCTGCCGGACAATCTCATCGAGAGTGAACTTTTCGGGCATGAGAAAGGTTCGTTTACCGGAGCGACGGGACAACGGATTGGGAAATTCGAAGTTTGCGACGGCGGCACCCTGTTTCTCGATGAGATTGGAGATATGGCGCTGGCCACCCAGACAAAGATTTTGCGGGTGTTGCAAACGGGCGAATTACAGCGCGTGGGTGGCGCCGAGACGATTCGGGTGGATGTCCGGGTGCTGGCCGCCACCAACAGGGATCTTGAGGCGATGGTGAAAGCGAAAACCTTCCGCGAAGACCTCTATTACCGGCTTAATGTGGTGCGCATAAAACTGCCGCCCCTGCGCGACCGACCGGAGGATATCCCGCAAATTGTCGATTTCTGCCTGCAGAACCTGGTTCGCCAAAAGAAATCGCGGGTGACGAAAGTTTCGCCTGAAGCGATGGAAATAATCGTGCAACATACCTGGCCGGGCAACGTGCGGGAACTCGAAAACGTGATGCACCGCAGTGCCGTGATCGCGCAAGGCGACGCCATTCTGGTGCAAGATATTCCCTCGGAGTTAAGGAATCGGGGAGGCGCGAGCCAACCAAGCTTTCTTTCGCTCGCATCGCGCGTGGTTTCTCCCCGGAGCCAACGCAACACCGCTTCAGCCGCCAGCGATGCGCTCGCCTCGGCTTTCGATGTGATCTTTCAACACCTGAAAGACACTCCCTCGCAGTTGCTCTCCCGGGCGGAGCGCGAGCTGATAGTTCGGGTGTTGGAAGCGGAAGGCCAGGACGAAGCCAAAGCTGCGGCACTATTAGGCCTCAGTGAGGCCTCGCTGCAAACGCGCCTCCGTGATCACCGGTAGGTGGGTAGATCAGGGGAGACGGAGGGCAGAATCATCATGGGCGTCCAACCGACATTGGAACCCCTTCCAATGCGACCCACGGCTTCAATCGATTCCACCCTCCGCGATTGCAAAATGCATGACACGGCTTCTGAAAGTCCAGTATTTAGACCGTCGCCACCGTGGCAGTTGCTTTCGTTACCCGCGCTAGCGCACGGTTTAACGCGCTGACAATGGCTTTGATTGAGGCGAGCTCAATATTCGTATCTATCCCGGCGCCGAACAGAGTCGGACCATGGGAGATCTTGATCTGGATGTAGCTAACGGCACGCGCCTCGGATCCTTTGCCCAAAGAGTGTTCTGAATAGAACAAGACCTCGAACTTCGGCAAACCAGCGGTCGCCAGCGCATGCGTGAACGCATCAATGGGCCCATTGCCTTTTCCCACCAATCGCTGAGCGATGCCGTTAACCGCCAAGGCTGCCTCGCAAGTCACGCCGCCCTCGCTTTCCGCACTCTTGAACTGTTGGAGAGTAATCGGCGCGGCGCGTTCCAGATACTCGGACCGAAAAGCTTGGTGAATTTCCGTGGGCGTGAGCTCCTTGCCGGAGCCGTCGGCAAGCTCATTGATGATCGTGCCGATTTCCTTGTGCATGAGCTTGGGTAAAAAGAACCCGAACTCTTGCTCGAGAACATACGCGACCCCGCCTTTGCCGGACTGACTATTGATGCGGATGATTGCTTTGTAGCTGCGCCCGATGTCAGCGGGATCGAGTGGAATGTAGAGCACGTCCCACGGCTCGCCGGTCTTCTGGACCGCCCACGATTTCTTAATCGCATCCTGATGCGACCCACTGAAGGCTGTAAATACCAGCTCACCCGCGTAGGGTTGACGCACGGGCACTTCCAGCCGGGTGCAGCGTTCGTAAACCTCGCGAATGCCGTTAATGTCGGTGAAGTCCAGCCCGGGGTGAATGCCGTGCGTGTAAAGATTCAGTGCGACCGTTACGATATCCAGGTTGCCGGTGCGTTCTCCGTTTCCGAAGAGGGTGCCCTCGACGCGATCAGCCCCCGCGAGCAGTCCGAGTTCGGTGGCAGCGATGCCCGTGCCGCGGTCATTGTGCGTGTGGAGCGAGATCAGCGTCCGATCGCGGCGGGTGAGGTGGGTGCTCATCCATTCGATTTGATCCGCGTGCACATTGGGCGTGGCATACTCCACCGTCGCTGGCAGGTTGAGAATGATTTTGTCGGCCAGGGTTGGCTGCCAGATATCGGTGACAGCTTCGCAAATCTCCAAGGCGAATTCCAGCTCGGTGCTGGTGAAACTTTCGGGTGAATATTCGAAACGCATTCTCGTGCCCGCCGCCACGAGGGCGCGGGAGTGTTGCTTCACCCACTGCGTGCCTTGACGCGCAATCCCGACGATGTCGGCGGGCGAGGCGTTGAAGACATATTTTCGCTGTGCGGGCGACGTGGAGTTATACAGGTGAAAGATGGCGTTCTTGGCGCCGCGCAAGGCGTCAAAGCTGCGCGTGATCAGTTCTTCACGACATTGGCACAGCACTTGTATCGCCACGTCGTCAGGAACGCGCTTTTCCTCGATCAAGCGCCGACAGAAATCGAATTCGATCTGTGAAGCGCTCGGGAATCCTACCTCGATTTCCTTGAAGCCGATGCGCACAAGCATTTCGAAATACTCGAGTTTTTCCTCCACGCTCATGGGTTGGGCGAGGGCTTGGTTGCCATCCCGCAGATCAACGCTGCACCACAGGGGCGGCCGGTTCAACGTGCGGTTGGGCCACTGCCGGTTGGGGAGGAAAACGGGAGGTAACGGTCGATATTTGGTAACAGGTGCAGATTGCATGGGAGCAAAGGTCTAACGAGGAAATTCAAAATGCCGGAATTTAGCGAGCGAACTGCCGGAGCGATACGGACAGGATAGAATCGCACCGCTACGCGGTGGATGAAATAACAGGCTACGCGCGACCCGCCGCTTGCCGGCGCCTTTAGAGGCCGCGCGCGTTCGTAAGTCGAAGAGCCTGGTGCGAAACTCGCATTCGTCAGGGTGCTGATAGTGCCATGCGCCGCCCCGAGTCAAGGGGAGTTCCAGGAGGCCGCCGAAAGCGCGTGCACCCCGGCGCGATCTTGAA
>JBEENF010000449.1:0-3603 GCA_041192325.1 Verrucomicrobiota bacterium | reverse complement strand
CGGGGCAATTACCTCATTCAAAGCATCCCGAAGTTTGTGTAACCGCTCGGGAGTTTCGATCGCCTCGTGGTCGTCGCTCTCGATGTAAAAAGTGTCGATGGCCACGCCCCGTTCGGTCCCAATCCGCGCAAAGGTGATGTCGAACCCGTGATCGGAAATGGTCTTGGCGAGGCGATAAAGGAGACCGATCTGGTCACGCGCCTGAATTTCCACGATCGTGCGTTGCATCGAAAGCTCGTGATAAACCTCAACCGTAGGGGGAAACGAGCTTTGCAGCGTTTCGCCGGTCGAAGACGACAGGTAACGCGTGGCGGCAATCTTCTTCGCCTGGGCAAGGATATCAGGCAGCAGGTCCTTGTTGTTCACCAGACTCTCCTCGATGGTCTTGGCGAATTTCTCCTGCGCGCTGGCGCTTTGCACCGGACCGCGGCCCGGCTCGACGACGTAAAATGTATCAATCGCGATATGGTCCGTCCGGGAAATAACTTTTGAGCCGAGGATGCTCAGGCCCGCGACGCTGAACGCGCCTGCAAGTTTATAAAAAAGGCCAGCCCGGTCCCATGTGACGATGTTAACCACCGTGAGTGAACGGTTGATATCGTCTTTCCATTCAATAACCGGGCGAAGCGATCCGACGGAGTCCGCCGTGGTGATCGATTTCAGCAGCCGATTAACCATCTGAATGTGCAGCGCGATTTCGTTGGAATCGGTGTGGACAAAATAGCGGTCCGGCAGGAGCCCAAAGTGGGCGTTGATCTCGTCGGCGCTGATCCCGGGGATGGATTTGGCTATTAATTCCTGTTGGGTCATTTTCTTACGGTCTTTGAGGGAGGCATCAAATGATTCGCCGTGCTTGAGACGCTCAAACGTCGCCCGGTAAAGTGTCGTGTGCAACGTGTCTTTGTAACTGTTCCAAAGGTCGGCCGCTGTTGCGCGCGCATCGCAAAACGTATGGACGTAGAGGTGGCGCAGGTGTTCAGCTGTGCCCACAAGGTCCGCAAAGGCAGTGGCGGTGGCCGGGTCATCAACATCCCGCTTCTGCCAGAATCGTGCCATCGCGAGATGATTTTTAATCACAAACGCCACGAGCTCTCGGCCCTCGGCCGAAACTCCGAAACGTTCCAAAAGAGGAAAGGCGAGCCTTACCCCGCTTTCGGCATGACCCTGGATTCCTTCCGCCTTGCCGATGTCGTGCAGCAGCAAAGTGAGATAGAGTAGGGAAGGATCCGTGGTTTCGTGGAGTGCCGCCCTGTATTTTAACGTGATCGGTTCCGCCTCGGTGTAGATGCGATCCAGTTCGCGAATCGCCCCGAGGGTGTGCACGTCCGCCGTGTAGCGGTGATAGTATTCGTGCTGAACGAGACAGGTGAGCGCATCGAATTCCGGGATGAACCTTCCCAGCACTCCCAGTTCGTGCATTCGCGCCAGGATCGGATGCACCGCCCCGGCTTCCGAGAGAATAGCGCGAAAACACACGCTGGCGTCCGGCGACTGCGCCACCGGAGGAGTCAACAAGGGGAGGGAAGTCCGGATCAGTTCGGTCAGGTGGAAATCCAACGAGGCTTCCAATTGTTGCTGGTGGCGAAAAACCCGGACCAGCCGGACCGGATCGTCCCGGAATACGTCGGGCTTTTCCGCTGCCAGTTCCCGGCCGCGCAGGATGAAGCCGTCGATTCGTTTTGTGCGTTGAAAGCGCGACGCCAGCAGGGATTCGCGGAAGGAACGCGCTCCGCCGGAGCTGTCGCGGCCAATGCTTAACGCCAGGCGCTCTTCCACCACCTTCGAAACGCGATATATCGTTTGGGCCGCCCGATAGTAGTCCTGCATGAAGCGCTCCACGCGGGGCAACATTTCGGGCTCGTGGTAGCCGAGCGCTTCGGCGATGCGCGGTTGCAGGTCGAGATTCATCACGTCCGTGGCCCGCGTGCTCACAAAGTGAAGCTCGTTCCGCACGCGTAACAGAAAATCGTAGGCCTTCTGGAAAGCGGTAAGATCGTCGCTGCGCAAATAGTTCTGAGCGGCGAGCTCCGTGATGGAGGTCACGTCCAGTTTTACCCGGGCCATCCAGACCGCGTTCTGATAATCACGCAGCCCGCCCACGCCGTTCTTGATGTCCGGTTCCTGGTTAAAAACGGTATTCGCAAATTTTGCCCGGCGGCTGCCCTGATCATCCAACCGCGCGGCGATGTAGCCTTTGGGATTCTCGCTGATGTAATAACTCCGATAGGCTTGCGCGAAAGTGTCGTAGAGCTTTTGCGAGCCGGTGATCAGCCTGGCCTCCAGCAGGGCGGTTTTGGTCTGGATATCCTTCCGTGCCTCCGCAAACGCTTCATCGATGGTGCGCGTCGAGTGTCCCACCTTTAGGCCGCAATCCCACAGGATGTAGAGGATTTCGTTCGTGAGATGTTCCTGTAGCGGCTTTGTTTCGCTGGGCTTGGTCTTGGTCGGAAAGAGAAACATCACGTCCACATCACTCCAAGGTGACAATTCCCCGCGGCCGTAGCCGCCCAGCGCAACCAGCGCGACCGGGGCGGGTTGCGCCCCGCCGATCTCGGCATAGGAGCGAAGCGCGTGCTCGAAAAGATGGACTAGCAGCTCATCAATGGTCTGGGCCCGATCGTGGGTAATTAGCAAACCCGACTCACCCGACGCGTGCCGTGCCCGCAGGGCGGCCGTCTCCATTTTCAAAAACAACTTGCAGGCGGCAAGCCGCACCGCAAACGGAGTTGCACCCTCAAATTTTAGCCCCTCACTGGCGTGTTGATGGATGTCGGCGGACATGCGGGAATCGGCGGACGCTTACCATCGGACAAGGTGGCGAGAACATTCAACGTTCAAGTTGCACTCTGCAGCGGGCTGGGGAATTCAACAAAGGCTGACTGTGGCGAATAACCACTTGCGTCGCATGCCGGCGCTGCGTTTTCTTGACGGTTTATCCTAAAGGAACGCCCGATGGCTGAGATCACCAAGAGCTACGAACCGCGCGACGTTGAAAAGAAGTGGTACGCCGCTTGGCAAAACGCGCACGCCTTTGCGGGCCGCGTGGATTCCCGGAAGGAGCCATATGTCATCGCGATTCCCCCGCCAAATGTCACCGGCGTTCTGACGATGGGGCACGTGTTGAACAACACGTTGCAGGACGTTTTGATTAGGCGCGCCAGACTGGAAGGTCGCTCAGCGCTTTGGTTGCCTGGAACGGACCACGCCGGAATTGCCACGCAAACCGTGGTCGAGCGTGAGCTGCGCAAACAGAAAAAAACCCGGCGCGATCTCGGACGGGAGAAGTTTCTCGAGAAGGTGTGGGAATGGCGGCACGAGAAAGGCGGAATAATCCTGGAGCAGTTGCGGCGGCTGGGAGCGTCCTGCGATTGGGACCGGACGCAATTCACGATGGACCCGCACTATTCGCGAGCCGTCCTGACCGTTTTCACCGACCTTTTCCAAAAGGGGCATATTTACCGCGGGAAGCGCATGGTGAATTGGTGTCCCGCCTCTCAGACAGCGTTGAGCGACGAAGAAGTGATCATGAAGCCGGTCAACGGTACGATTTATCGGGTCCGCTACGAACTGGTGGATCAACCGGGACGGTATGTTGAGGTTAAA
>JBEENF010000448.1:0-3607 GCA_041192325.1 Verrucomicrobiota bacterium | reverse complement strand
GCAATGCGCTCGTCAACGCGAAGACGTTCGGCCTGCGCGCTTCACTCACGCATGGGCTCCTGCGGCATCCCCGGGACAGGGTCCTGCGCGCGCTCGCCCTGTTACTCTGGGAACCGGCGACCGTTACCACCCCCGCGTTACTCGCGCGCGTGCACTTCGAGTTGGGCACGCGCGCAGCGACCTTCTCCGAGTTGGTGCGCGCGTATCGCCAACGGTGGCAACACGTGAGCTAGCGTTTGTTTAACGGACTTGAATCAAGCCCGTTGCACCGCATCAGACCGCAAACAATTCGTCAGACTTGAAGAAGCGCGCCAGTTCGGCCTTTGCGTTGTCCACACTGTCGGACGCGTGCACCACGTTCTTCATCATTTCGGTGCCGTAGTCCCCACGAATGGTACCCTTGGCGGCTTTACGCGAATCCGTGGGCCCCAACAAGTCACGCACCCGTTGCACCACGTTCGTCCCTTGCAACGCGATCATGATCACTGGACGCGAACTCATGAACGTTTCGATCTCCGGATAAAACGGCTTGTCGGCTACATGCGCATAATGCTCGCGCAAAACACCCGACGAAAGTCGGGCCATCTTGCAGCCGATCACATCGAAGCCCGCAGCTTCGAAACGGCCGAGCACGGCTCCGACCAAGTGCTTTTCCATGCAGTCCGGCTTAAAAATAACGAACGTTTTCTCCATATGAAAGGACCAACGTAGCCCGCGCGCGCCGTTTGAAAAGCATGGAATTCAGCCGGTGGTTACTCGAAGTGCTTGCGTGCCATCCAGTGATGGCGCGTGCCGCATGGGGCGGTTTTCTGAATTCAGCGGAGCATGTGCGCGATTAAAGGGCCGCGCGCAACGCCGCTGCCAACGTGGGGTGCTGGAAGGCATACCCCGTTTCTATCAAACGGGTGGGAATAACGCGCTCACTGGTAAGCAATGTTTCGGTTGCCATCTGGCCAAACATCAGGCGCAACGCCGCCGCCGGAACCGTCAGAAAGGCGAGACGCCCCAGCGTTTGCGCCAAGATCCGGGTGAACTCTCCATTCCTCACCGGGTGAGGGGCAACCAAGTTCACCGGTCCGACAAGATTCGTTGCTTCCAAAGCATGGCAAATCGCGCCCACCGCGTCGGCTTGGCTGATCCAGCTCATCCATTGGTTCCCCGCGCCCAGTTTTCCGCCCAAACCGAGCCGGAAAACCGGCAGCATTTTGGCGAGAGCGCCGCCGTCTTTTCCCAAGACTACTCCCAGCCGCAACAAGGCCGTTCTGATGCCCTGACGACTGGCACCTTCCGCGTGGGTTTCCCACGCAAGACAGACCTCCGGAAGAAATCCCTGCCCCACTCCGCTGGTTTCGGTCAACCTTTCATCGCCCCGTTCACCGTAAAAGCCCACGGCTGACGCACTGAGAAAGACCCGGGGCTTCCGCTCGAGTTGCGCGATCGCAAGCACGAGCGTGCGCGTGGCGTCGATCCGGCTTTGCAGGATTCGCTTCCGCTGTTTCCGCGTCCAGCGTCCCGCGGCAATGTTTTCGCCCGCCAGGTTGATGAAGGCGTCGGCGTTCGCGATCGCCGCCAGATCAATTTTTCCCGCGCTCGGCTCCCATGGAATTTCGGCGGGAATCTGCGGTTCCCGGCGCACCAGTGGACACACCTCGTGCCCCGACGACGACAGCGCGGAAATCAACGCGCGGCCAATAAAACCCGAGCCCCCCGCAACGATAATTTTCACGCGTGATCCTGCCTCAATTGCTTGAGCGCCGCCAGCGCCTCGCCCCGCGCGCGCGCATGATCGACGACCGGCCCCGGATAGTCTTTGCCGAGACGTACGCCCGCGGCCGCCAAAACTCCAGCCGGCGCCTCCCACGGAGCATGGATATGTTCCGCGGGCAATCGACTCAACTCCGGAACCCAGCGGCGAACGTAGGATCCGTCGGGATCGAATTTCTTTCCCTGCAAAACGGGCGCGAAAATCCGGAAATAAGGCGCGGCATCCGCCCCACAACCCGCGCTCCATTGCCACCCCAGCGTATTGTTCGCGAGATCCGCATCCACCAGCGTGTCCCAAAACCAAGCCGCGCCCAAGTTCCAAGGCAGCCGCAAGTGCTTCACCAAAAACGAAGCCACCACCATTCGGACGCGATTGTGCATCCAACCAGTTGTCCAGAGTTGGCGCAGGCCCGCATCGACCAGCGGGTAGCCGGTTCGCCCCGTCTGCCAAGCGCGCAACTTCACTCCACCCGGGTCCGAGGCCCAGGGAAAACGGGCAAACTCGGCTCGCAGTGGCTCGTCCGGTGTTCGCGGAAAATGGAAGAGCAGGTGGTGCGCAAATTCGCGCCAGCCAATTTCGTTGAGAAAAATTCCCGCGCCTTTGCTCGACGGGAAAACTCCCGTCGTGCGGGAAAGACTCTGCACGGCCGCCCAAATCTGCCGCGGTCCGATTTCGCCAAAATGCAGATGAGGCGAGATCATCGAAGTGCCGGGACGATCCGGCAGATTTCGGTGGTCCGCGTAAGCATCGATCGCTTGCGCGATAAAATCACGCAACCGTGTCTGGGCTCCTTTTTCTCCAGGAAGCCAAGAAGTGAATCCGCCGGCCCAATTGATGCGCGGCAAAAGTTCATACTCCGCCAGATCAGCGGCTTTCGGCCATCGCGCGGGCGCCGTCAGCGCCTGCCCCGCTGATTTCGCGGGCAGGGTGACCGGCAACGTCAGGCAGTGCCGCCAGTAAGGGGTGAAAACTTGGAACGGCCGACCTTGTTTGTTCGTGATGGCGTGCGGTTCATGCAACAGGGATGCATTGAAACTTTTCGCTTCGAAGCCCTCCTCCACGAACGCCTGCTTCAACTTTGCATCCCGCGCGACGATGGCCGGCTCATAACGCCGGTTCCAAAAAATTGCGTCCGCCCCACACCCGCGGGCAGCCTCGCGCAAGGCGGCGCCGGACTCGCCACGCGCCAGAATTAATTGCGATCCCCGTTCGCGCAGCGCGGCCATGAGCGCCGCGAGCGAATGGTGCAGCCACCAGCGTGACGCTGCGCCCAACCGCCAGCCGCCCTCGCTGGAGTCGTCCAGCACGTAAATGGGCACGACCGCGCCTCCCCGGGCAACGGCCGCATCGAGTGCGGGGTTGTCCTCGAGCCGGAGATCCTGTCTAAACCAGACGAGAGTGGGTTTCACGCGCGATTTGTGGATACAACGGTTTCGCGACGTGTCACAACGATTCCTGATAAAGCTTTTCGTAAGCCGCCGCCGCCGACTTCCAACTGAAGTCCCGCGCCATGCCACGATGCTGGGTTTCGGTATAGCGTTTGTGGTCGGCGAAAAGCTTCAGCGCGCGGTGCAGTGCAGCGCGGAGGCTGGCGGCATTGGGTTCACACATCAGACCGGTGCCCGAGTCCGGGTCAGTCTCGCAATCAATTACGGTATCCGCCAGACCTCCCACCCGGCTGACGATGGGCACGGTGCCATACGCCTGCGAATACATCTGATTCAACCCGCACGGCTCGAAAATGGACGGCATGATGAAGAAGTCCGCGCCGGCTTCGATGAGATGACTCATAGCTTCGTCCAGTCGGACACTGAGCGAAATTTTTTGCGGTGCTTCCGCCGC
>JBEENF010000447.1:0-3621 GCA_041192325.1 Verrucomicrobiota bacterium | reverse complement strand
AATGTGGGGTTCACCATTGAGCAGAGTGCGGACGAATATTTCCCCACCGTGCGGCAGACAGCCGGCGCTGATTGGACCAAGCTTTCAAGTTATACCGAGAACATCTATTCCCGCAGCGGCAGCGCGGGATGGGATCATTTTGAAGGCGCTTCGCTCAACGTGAAGAAGGACTTCGCCACCGTGGTCCCGACCTATATCAAGTTGGGCGCACGGCAGCGCAATCAGACGCGTAAACTGGAAACCACTCCCTGGACCGGAGCCTACGTTGGCCCGGATGGAGTCATGGGGGTTAATCCGGTCACTGGCATCAACGATGATAACCTGGCGCAATTTGGCATCGTCTCGCCGCGCCAAATGGCGTCGCACTCCGGCTACTATCCGAGCGTGCCGAATCCCGAGCACCCGGCGCGCAACACTCAGGTATTCGACGAGATCTTTGTGCGCTCCCCCCAGTATTTCACCCGCAATCTGGCGGCGGATCTGCAAAACCGGCTCACCGGCGACCAAAAATTCGCCGAAGATATCACGGCTTACTATATCATGGGCAATATGGACGTCGGAAAGCTTTCGGTGTTGGGCGGTGTGCGGGTCGAGACCACCAAGGTCGACGCGACCGGAGCGCTGCAGGCGATAACGCCAGAAGAGCGCGCCCGCCGCACGGCGTTTACCGGCGTGCTGACCGACGCGGAAATCATCCGCCGCAATACGGCCGAATTTGGCGGCCGGCAAAACCGCAAGGGTGAAAACCGCTATATACTGCCGGGCCTGCATTTGAAATATACCGCTTTCCCGGGGCTGGTGACCCGGCTGAGTTATGCCACCAACATCGGGCGGCCCAGCATCGGGCAGTTGATTCCCCGCACCAATGTAAATTACGAGGCGCAGACAGTTTCCTCCAGCAATCCCAGCCTCAAGCCCCAGACCTCGGATAATTTCGACCTTTCGGCCGAATATTATTTCGAACCAGCGGGCGTGGTTTCAGTGGGCTTCTTCCTCAAGGAACTGAAGAGCTTCATCTATACTGCTGGCGGCGCCACGGTGGCCACGGGCGCGGACAACGGTTTCGGTGGCGAATACGCCGGATACACTTACACCACCCAATACAATGGCGGCTCCGCCAAGATCAAGGGCTTCGAGATCAACTATAGCCAGCAGTTCACCTTCCTGCCGGGCATTTGGAATGGACTCGGTGGCTATGCCAACTTCACCAAAATGCAGGCCGAGGGAAATTACAGCAGCGGCGCGGCGATTGCGTTGCAGCCGACGCCGAAGATTGCGGGCTTCAATCCGACGACCGGGAATGTGGGACTCTCCTACATCCGCAACAAACTCACCCTTCGCGCCCAAGCGACGTATCGCGGCCGCTACCTTGCCACCTACAACGTCAACGCCTCCCGGTTGGTTTATTTCCGGGAACGCCTCCGCGTCGACTTGAAGTCGGCCTACCAACTGTCCCGGCGCTTCGAGTTGTACTTGGATGTGAGCAACATCCTGCCGAAGGAAGGTGGCGACAATCAGGACACCGGAGGGCGGGCGTCCAGCTATGGCTGGCATGCCCCGCTGTGGTCTTTCGGCGTCAACACGCGCTTGTAATTATAGACGAAGCGGGCGTCCCGCAGACTCTCAGGCCCGGCGATTATTCGCCGGGCCTTTTTTCTGGTCATCTTCCGTCGGGCAAGCCGCGGTCACGGGCGTGCTGCGGCGCAACCATCCGCGATCAAACGCGAGCACGCAGTTTTTTCCAATTATCGAGGCAACGTTGCGCTGTTTCAAATTCCGGGAAGCGGCTGCCTTCCTGTTCGATCAGATAAAACTCCACGCCGCCCCCTGACTCTGCCGCGGCGATGATTTCCTTCCAAGGCGCCACGCCTTCATTAAAGAGCACACGATACGATTTCTCCGCCGCTTTCTCGCCCGGCGTCCAATCCTTGAGGTGAATGCTTTTGATCCGCCCCGGGTTGGCTTTGATCCACGCGACGGGATCGACGCCGGCCTCGAGCGCGGTTCCCACATCGAGCTGCAGGATAAAATCTTTCGGCGTATTCGCTGCGATCACGTCCATGATCCGGGTGCTGCCTTCGATGGCTTTCCACTCGGTCTGGTGATTATGATAGCCGGCGAAAAGGCCATGGGGCTTCAGTTCTTCCACCGCGTTGGTGAATTGTTCGCAGACTTTTTTCCATGCGTCGAGGGTGGTGGTGTTCCGCGGTGGGCTTGAAACCACGATGTGGCGGGTGCCCAGGATCTGGTTGAGCTCAATCGCCTTCGCCATGCCTTCGCCCGGAAAAACCGAGGTCGCCGGATTATGGGTCGAGTAACAACGCATCCCCAAGTCATCGAGCAGCGTGCGCACGCCTTTCGCAAACGGGAACGTCCAGTTCATGTAAGGCGAGTAGAACTCGACCACCTCGTAACCCATGCCAGCCACGGCCCGCAGCGTTTCGGGCAGATTGCGCATCAACTCGGTGCGCACCGAATAGAGTTCGAGGCCGATGGGATATTTCCCGCGGGCAACGGTGGCCGGACTGGATGCGGCATGGGCGGCCGGGCTTGGGACGCCCGCGGCCAGGGCGGCAACAGGTATCGCGCCGCTTAGCGCGAGAAAATTTCGACGGGAGAGGGGAGTGGCCGTGGAGTTTTTCGGGATCATGAAACCAGCATAGGAGCGCTTGCTGGCGCGTCCATTCCCCAGTTCGTCGGGCAGAGGCGTTTGGGAGGACCGGCCCTGCCAGGCGGGCGGACGGGGCGGCTTCGTGCGCGGACAAGTGACAACGGACCGTGCGACGCCCGCGCAGGGTGGGAAGCTTTCCCACCTGTCCCCGCCATAATTTTGGGCGGGATTTGGGGACTGCTCCCATTGTTGCCACCAAGGCACCCGTATATCCTGAGGGGTAAGCAAGGTATCACCCAATCAATTCAACCTTTATATCAAAGTCATGAATCAGAACGAAAAATCCAAGACGAGGAAGAGCAGCACGAGCGCCAATCGCAATCCACTTACCGGCGCGCCAGGATCGGATCCGGTTGGAACCGGCGGCGGCGCCGGACCGGGCGTGGGCGCTGTCGCCGGGGGGATGGGCGGCCACGCCGTCGCCGAAAACATGAATCCCACGCGGATGGAACTGGAGCGCTATCTCGATTATTCGGTTGTAGATCGCAACAATGACAAGGTCGGCTCGGTTGAGGCCGTCTGGCAGGACCATACCGGCGAGCCGGCATATCTCGGCATCCGTACCGGCTGGCTGGGCTTCGGCAAGGCGCATGTCGTGCCTGCGCAGTCGGTCGAGGCGAGCGAAGCCACCCGCAAAATCCGTCTGCCTTACACCGTGGATGTTGTGAAGAATGCGCCGTCGTTCGATCAGCAGATGGATATCGATAACGCGGCGGAGGCACGGATCGCGGAATACTACCGGGGCCATGGACTTCGGCTTGAAGGGTTTGAATCCGAGCGCGGCATCCGTGACACGGGTAGGGCCCGCACTGAAGATGAAATCACAATTCCGTTGAGCCAGGAGGAGGTGAAAATCGGGAAGCGCGATGTCGAAATGGGCGGGGTCCGTCTGCGCAAGGTTGTGCGTACGGAAACGGTGAGCCGGCCGGTCGAACTGCAACGCGAGGAAA
>JBEENF010000446.1:0-3623 GCA_041192325.1 Verrucomicrobiota bacterium | reverse complement strand
TGGTGGGGTAGTATTCCAAGGACAGATCGTAGCTATTGGCCGTCCACGGTTTTAGTCCCGTATTGTTCACCGTGATCACCTTCGCCGCCGTGCTGGCGGGATCGGAGATACTGGTTCCGGGCGTGATCTCCGCATAGTTTGGCCGGCCAATCGTGCGGGCATAAGCGCCGCGGACGAGGAACTTTTGGGTGAGAGTATAGGTAAAGTTGAAACTGGGATAAAAATCCCCGTAGTCACGCGCAGCATGAGCCCCGCGGTCTTTGTATCGCAGCCGCGCGGTCGCCACGGCGTCGGTCGTGATAAGGACAGGTCTTCCGTTCGCGCCGAGGATCAGCTTGCCAGCTGCGTCTTTTTGATAGGTGGCGCGTATGTCGTTTAGAATCCCATAACCATCGTCTACCGTGTGCTCATAACGCACGCCGCCCACGAGCCACAGCCGGTTGTCGAGCAGGTGCACATCAGCGCGCAAAAAGCCGCTGCCGATCGTCTCCAAAATCTTCGACGACGCCGCAGTGGTGGTAATCGTGTTTACTTCGTTTAGCTGGAAGTAACGCGGGTTGCTCTTGAACAGCGCGGCCACCTTGTCGAGGTCCACCCACCGCGCAACGCTGGGAGAGCCGAAGGGCAGATCGCGATACTTCCCTTCGGACATGAGGTTGTAATTAAATGCCAGATCGTCATCCGTATTCGCCGTTACATTGGGGCCCACGAATGTCCAAAGATCCGTCGGTGCTCGCCGATCCTTTTTACGGACTTTGATGTCACCGCCCACTTTGACCTTGATGGGAATGGCCGTGTTCAGATGACGGCTCGCCTCCGCGTATGCGCTCCAGTTCAGATCGCTGGTGGTGACATGCTGATTTTGGACGCTTTCGATCGTAAGATTGTTTTGATCGTAAGGATTGACGAGCGCCCCGGCCGCGTTCCGCGCCGAGATGGTTAGCGGAATGCTGTTTTGGATATCGTCGTAACTAACACTCGCGTTGCGCAGTCGGAAAGTGGCGCGGCCGACCGCGTCGCCGCTAATAGGCTCATTCGAATACGAACCGGTGGAATACGACGCTCCTCCCGCAAGTGCCCACGTCGGGCCGTTGTGCCGATAAGACAGTTTCCCAAAAAAAGTACGCAGTAGAATCTGCCGCGTCCAGAGAAAGCTCGACCACGGCTGTGCGGACACCCGCCCTTTGAGGAAGGTGGGACCAAAGGAATCCGGCACCCCGGGGTTCGCGGTAAACGAGGGCGATGACTGATAGGTGTCGGCGAGACTGTATTGGAGAGAAACGGAAAGAACGTCCTCAGGCCGCAGCTTCCAATCCACTGAAGCGCTGGCCACCGACCGCGTCCACAGCGCCGCAGCGAGAGTCTGCGCATACGAGCCCATGTAGGGATTGGTGGGCGTGATCCCCGCGGCTCCGCTTGAAACGCCCACCCAATTGGGATTACTCGTGTTATTCTGATCATAGCGCCGCGTATGGAGCCCGGTCAGAGTGAAGCCGAACCGCTGATTAACCGGGACGATCGACTTGAAATCGAGGCCGGGCTGAAAGCCCATGAGGGTGAGTTTTGAATCAGGGCCGGGCACCTGGCCAAAGGTCGCATTGCGCGTGTTGAAATTGGTGTAAGCCCGATAGGAGGTCTGTGGCGTGCGGCGATCGAACGCGCTCGCGGGAATCAGATTTACCGACCCACCCAAGGCGTTGGCCGGAAGATCTGGCGTCGGAGACTTTGTCACCTCGACGCGCGACACGTTGTTCATCGAGAGCCCAAATAGACTCATCGTACGGTCATTGCCCGACGAAACACTGGAAACTGCCGAGCCGTCCAGAGTCACCACCGTAGTGGAGCTCGGCATGCCCCGGAGCGAAATGGTGTTGGGATCCCAAGCCGAGTAGCCAACCGAGACGCCGGGCAGGAACTTGAGAAATTCGCCCACATTGCCGTCGCTGACATCCCCAAACTGATCCGCGGAAACGACGTTCTTAACGTTCGCGGCAAAGCGGCGCTCATTCACCGCCATTTCCTGGGCGCTCTTCTCACGTTCTGCGGCCACCACAAACGGATTGAGTTTAATCGCCGCTCCTTCTGCAGCGGAATAGTCGCGCGAAGTGAGACCAATATCCATGTTGGCGATTTCACCGCCCCGCACGTTCACCTCGACCGAGCGTTCCGCCATGCCCGTGTAGAATACGCGCAAACGCACCTTGCCCGGCGCAATTCCATTTAGCCGATATTCTCCCTGGGGATTGGTCAGCGTTTCGAGTTTGCCGCCTTCGACACTTACGCGGGCGTTGCTCAAAAAAATCCCCGTCATCATGTTTTCGACCCGGCCTTCAATCCGGCCGCTGCTTGCTTCGGAGCCGGATGAAACGGCGCCATGGCTACCGGGGGAAAGGGCGAGTGCCAGCCATGCGCTCAATACCAACAGGGGTGATTTGTGTTTCATGGTTTTCGAAGAATCGGTTTTGGAATCGCCACGTGCATTTGGCGCGGGGGGCGGGGAGACCCCCGGCGGAGTGCGCACAATGGTGAGCGCGCCGGTCTTTTCGTCCTCCACGACCTTCAATTCTGTGTTTGCGACGAGCCGATCGAGCACCTCGCGGCTGGTGAATTCGCCCACAACCGCCTGGGTGCGCACATCGCGAACAACCTCAGTCGGAAAAATAACTTGAATGCCCGATTGTGCGGAAAAGCGCCGCAGGGATTTTTCGGCCGTGTCAGCCGGCAGATCGAACATACGCCGAACTGCTTCAGCGGCGTGGGCTGCGGTTGCGGCAATCAGGATTAGCGCGATCAAACACCCGGAAGAACACATGACACTCGCTTCCTTGGAAAACAAACGGCGGGGCTTCACAAATTTTGGATTTAAATCGGATCCGGGCGCAATTAGCCCGCTCAGTAACAAGACGAAGCAGCTCCCCAAATCAGGTAGACGAAACTGCGGAAATATTCCTCTCGCGCCGAGGTTGCCGGATTTGCTGTCCGTGTGCCGTGAACGCTGGATCAGGGTTAACGGGCCTTGCGTAAAATTATCCGCCCGCCACTCCGGCTCGAAGTCACTCCGAATCCGGTCTCGATCATGCGCACGAAGGCCTCCGTGTCATCGAGGCGAAAACGGCCGCTCAACGCGGTCCCTTTAAGCGCTGAATCTTCAATCACCAACTCCACCGGGTTATGACGGTTTAGAAACGCCACGACGTCGCCCAAGGGAGCACCAGAGAATTCCACTCCAGGGCTGCGCCAGGCGAGACGCTCGGCAATCTCCGTCTTTGCGATGGCCTGCACCGGCGAGGGCGCAAGCTCCGTCGGCAGGGACGCAACGCTCACCACGACTCGGTGGCCCGCATCAACCAGTGCAATCGGCGAACGCCCACTCGCGCCTGAAGATGATTCCTCTCCAGCCACCGATGAGGTTTGACGCACGGCGACCCGACCTTCGGTGACAAGAACCTCGACCGCGCTCTGTCCAATTTGCACGGCGAACTCGGTGCCCACGGCGCGCACTTCCACTCCCGACACTTCAACCACAAACGGTCGGGCGGAGTTCTTCGCGACTTGAAAATGCGCTCCACCTTTCTTCAGCGCAACGCGCCGAAACGCTTGGTTGAAATCAACCATGATTTCCG
>JBEENF010000445.1:0-3639 GCA_041192325.1 Verrucomicrobiota bacterium | reverse complement strand
TGATAAAACGCTTTTCGGCCGGCGAAGCGACCTGGTTCACGTAAATCGCTGCTCCGACCCCAAAGGGAACCGCCAGCGCGAGGGCGACCAAGGATACCATGAACGAACCGGCAAAGAGAGGAACGATGCCATACCAGTCCTGCCAGAAGCTCGCCGTCAGCCATTCGCGACCGAAAACAAACGCGCTCAAGGCCCGCCACGCTGGCACCGGTTGCAGCGGGTCCCAAGTTTCGAGATTCCGTTCCACGACTGCAAAGCTCGCCAGATAATCACGGGTCAGCGCGCGAAAACGATCCATCCGCGCCTCCAACTCCGGGCCCGCGAGCACGGGAGTCTGCCCAAGCAGCTCCGCGAGCTTCGCGGCGAGTTCACGGTTAGCGGCGCGATAAGCCGGCAGCGTGGCCCGCAACGGCATCACTTCAGCCGCGAAATCCACAGGCACGATTTCGACTTTGGCCGCCCCCCCGGCGTTGCCTTCGTCGAGGAGTTGCTGCCGCTCCACCTTCCGATCCTCACCCACGACGAACTTGGTTTTCACGGCGGTGACCCGGTCCGTCAGATCGGAGACCATCGATCGAATCGGATCGACGGCATCGCTGAATTGGCCGGAAAACTCGTCGAAGGGCGCCAGCGCGGCGTTGGCCTCTTCCAACGTCAACTTTCCTCCCCCCACATGCGCCTGCAAGGCCCGCAGTCGGATATCGGAAAGGTAGCGGGTGAGCGCCGTGTGGTCGTCGGATTGCCGGCGGATAAGATCGACGTATTCAAGGCCGGCCAGGCGATAGACCTGCAGGTTCAGCCGATTCTGGCCAAAAAAACCCGCCCCCTCGCGAAAGAGAAAAATCGTGATTAGT
This sequence comes from Verrucomicrobiota bacterium, assembly GCA_041192325.1. Lineage (GTDB taxonomy): Bacteria > Verrucomicrobiota > Verrucomicrobiia > Opitutales > Opitutaceae > ER46. The sequence goes on along the minus strand of JBEENF010000445.1, from coordinate 2,785 downwards.
GCCAGTACGATGACTGACACGACGGCGTTACCGCCAAAAAATGCCTTGATCGCGTCGTCCAGCGTGACGCCGAGCAGCCTCAATCTTCGCTTTTTCACCGCGAATGGAGCGGCAACTGCAGGCGTTTCGGTTTCAGTCATTCGTCAGGGAAACAGCACGGGCGCCGGATCATCAGGGTCAAGCCGCGCTCTGTTACAATCACGTGACAGTCCAGATTGGGAATCAGGATCGGACTTTTTCAGAAGGGCACAGGGCAGAATGAACCACGGAACCTCGGCGCGGATCGTTCATGGCGAGATACTCCCCTTCGTACTTTCGCGGCGAACATTTACTTCGCGCCTTGGGCGAGCGGCTTTTCGGAGCCTCGCACCAAAGTGCCTTTCCGTTCGGCGCTTTCGAAAGAATTGCGGCGCCACCAATTCGCCGGCGCTCGGTCCAAGGGTTGTCCAAAATGCGTGCGGAAGAACTAGCCGGAGAAGAATGGATTTCAGCCGGAGCCGTCATGACGGTGTGGCACAGCCCCCCCGAGCAGTATCTCGTGGGCGACTTCGCGTGGCTGACACCAACTTCAATTTTCTGGTTTGCGGCCAACGGCGATTCCGGCGCGGACGTGCACACGCTGGAATTCGACCAGGTGAATCGAGAACCCGAGGGTCTGCGCTTTTTCCGACGCGGCAAATGCGTGGGGTTATTGGCGCCCATTGACCGCGCGGATGTGGACGATCGAGACGATTTTCGGGTGGCCTGGCAAATTTGGCAACACATCGAACCGCTGCGCCGCGCATTTATCGAAAGCAAGAAATGGGCCCTCTACGGGGCGCGTTGCGCGTAAACCGGAAGATTACGCGCACCAGCAAAATGTCAGGCGCGACGACGAAGGGAGGCCGGATCAACGCAGCGGCACAAAACCGATCGACTCGCAGATCTTCTGACCCGCATCACTCAAAGTGAACTCGATGAATTTCGCCGTCTCGCCGGCGGGTTCTCCCTTGGTGTAATAGAAGGTCGGCCGGGCATAAGCGTATTTCTTGCCCAGCACCGCTTCCTTCGAAGGGACCACCCCATCGATCGCGACCACTTTGATTCCCGGGGCGTTAACGTAGGCGAGACCAACATAACCGATGCCAGAGGGATTTTTGGCGACCTCCGCCGCAATCTGTTCGTTGCCCGCCATTTTTTGCGAGGAACGCGCGTAATCGCGCTTCTTCATCGCGAGATCCTTCCAATCCGAATACGTGCCCGAGGAGGTGTTGCGCGTGTAGATCGAGATCTTTCCCGGGTTGCCGCCGACCGCCGACCAATCCGTGACGTCGCCCGCGAAGATTTGCTCCACCTGGCGGACAGTGAGCTTCGTAACCGGACTGTTGGAATTCACCACCACGGCCATGCCGTCGAAGGCTACTATGATGGGCTTTAGGGTCACCCCTTTCGCGCCGCCGGCGGAAACCTCTGTCGGTTTCGCCCGGCGCGAACTCATGCCAATTTGGGCCGTGCCGTCGATGACCGCGGCGATGCCGGTGGTCGAGCCTTCCGCCGCGATTTCAAACGAGACGCCGGGGTGTCGTGCGCGATATTCCTCGGCGAGCGTGGGGACAAGTTTGGCGCCGAGAGTATCGGAGCCCTTGATAACGAGCTTTTGGGCGGACGCGGTCGTCGCCGCGACGAAGGCCAGTAAAAGGAAAAAGAGTGTTTTCATGAGAGTGCTAAAGTAAGTGGTTGGGAAAATTAGAACTGCATCTGCATCTGCGAACGAACGCCCGTGGTTTTGGCCTCCGCCGGGGCACCGGTGACGGTGTCCCGCGTGTTGCCGTAAACGGCGCCGAACTGGAATTTGAGATCGTTACCGCGCAGGTACCAGTTGGCCCCAGCATACCACTCGGTGGATTTATTCATCGTGGCGGCGGTGGGCGCCGAGCGAATGACATCGCCCAGCGTTACGCCGCGACCATCGGTGTCCAGCCAGGCATACCGCACGACGGCCTCGATGCTGTCGGTGAGCAGCAGGCTGGGCTGCACGTAAAAACCGCGAGGCCGGGCATCCCGGGTGGCCGAGACACCGCGCTCGACATCCGCCGTGAGATATTCCGCGATAAAGCCCCAACGTGCCGCGTTAAAATCCAGGTAGGCCGAATAGAGCATCAGATCGGAGCCGCGGCCGAGATTCGCGACGCCGGCGCCGCCTTGGTCCGGCTCGAAGCCGCTGCCGATACCTGCAATCCATGTTCCGTTGTTCGCCAGCTTGCCGGTGATTCCGACGTTGGCCCACAGGGCAACGCTGTTGTTCGTGGCATCTCCGGTCCCGGCCGCGCCGCTGAACGATTCATTGCGCTCGGGATTGGTGACCGCCGCGCTGTAAACGATGGCATTGGTCGCATTGAGTTCCTTACGCCCATCGAGAAATGCGCCAATGCGATAACTCGCGGCGCCAAGCCGGCGGCCATTGTTCGACTCCACAAAATAGCGGGTCACCGACGAGCGCTCAATCGAGCGGATATTGCCACTGCTGCTGCGCTCTTCATAGGCCAGGTTAACCTTGCGCAAGCCAAAGTTGAACGTGAACTCGTTGGTCGGCTTCCATTCGACGATCGCATCGTCGTAACCGCCGGACGCGAGATCGTAGGTCATCGTCGCGCCCCAATTCCCGCCGATGCCCGCTTTGAGCGTGAGATACATCCGGCGGAGTAGGAAATGTTCGGTGTGAACCGGATTGGCCGCGGCGCCGCGGATTTCCGTGCCGAGATTCGCGTATTGGGTTTGCATGCGCATGCCGACCGTGAGCCGGTCG
>JBEENF010000444.1:0-3647 GCA_041192325.1 Verrucomicrobiota bacterium | reverse complement strand
ATGAAAAGGGTGGGTTTGGGGCAAAGCCAGGGGGCCAGGCCCAAGTCACCGACGCCGCGGGTTATAACGAGACGGATGTAAGCGTCCTTAAGCCCGTTTTGTCGGCACGTCTCACACGTCGCCCAGCTCAACTGATCCCGGGTGAGCGGCATCTGCAAAAGGATGGCCTTGGCGGAATACTCCAAGCGTTCGAGGTGCTCCTCCAATCGGAAGATATTTCCGCCATACAAGCGGATCCCCTCGAAGACGCCGTCGCCATAGAGCAAGCCATGGTCGAAAACCGACACCTTGGCGTCGGCTTCATCCACAAAGTTGCCATCCAGATAGATCTTCATTCTTGCAGCCTACAGATGCGCAAAAAGTTTTGTCGAGTCCGGCGGCGGCCAAAATCTGCTTGTGCTGCGGTTTTTTCATCCAAATCGTTCACGCTGAGGCTGCCCCCCTACTATTCCCACCACCATGCGCAACTCACCTAGCCGGCTCGCTGAGGGCTTTACCCTCATTGAACTGCTTACCGTAATCGCAATCATCGGCATTTTGGCCGCCATTATCATTCCAACGGTCGGCACCGTGCGCGAAAAGGCGCAGCGGGCGGTTGATTCCAACAACCTCCGCGAAATCGTGAAAGCCGCACAGATTTACGCCGGGGACAACAACGACCGGCTGCCCGACCCGCGCACGATTCCTGCGACGGTCCTTACCAACGGGAGTCAGGCATTGCTCTGGCCTGGCATTCTTGCGCGAAACAATATCCTCACGGATGCAACTTTCTGGTTTTCCAAGAGTGATCCCTTCTTCGCCGGGACCTACCCCGTGTCGATTATCAACACCACCGACACCACGAAGCGCACCCTCGACGCGACATTTGCCGGAAAGTCTCTGGCGTGGGAATTTGCGAGCGGCATCAAGATGAGTGACCCTGCTGCCACTCCCGTCGCGTGGACCCGAGGACTCCAGACCAATGGGTCATGGAGTCTCACCAGTGGCGTCTATAAAGACATCGGCGGGTATATTGGATTTCTCGCCGGCAACGTCGGCTTCTACAGTACGACCGGCGCCAATCAGACCGCCGGTATTTTCACTTCCAATAACAGCGCGCGAAAGACAAATAACGTTCAGCAGGCGATCCCGTTGACCGGATTTATCTATGGCGTACCGCCCACGGGCGCCGGCGCCGGAACCATTGTCGGCCGAGCGACTGGCACGGCTGCGACTCGCGGACCATAATCGTTTTTGCGCAGACTACTTCTGCCCTTCAGCCCGGCTGCAATCGCAGTCGGGCTTTTTATTTCCCGCTTCCCACTGACTTCACTCGGTGTCCATTTTTGGCTCTCCCTATGTCGCCTCTCTTCCGTCCAGAGTCCAGCCAGGCTGTTCTGCCCACGCATGTCGTGGGCCATCGTAACCCAGACGCGGACGCAATTTGTTCGGCCATCGCTTATGCGGCTTACAAAGAGGCACGCGGAGAACGCGGCTACATCGCCGCGCGTTGCGGCAACACCAATGCCCGCATCGACACGATCCTCTCCCGCTTCAGCCATCCCCTGCCGGTCTATTTGAGCGATGTTTCGCCGCGCGTACATGATCTAATGACACCCAGCGTGATTTCAGTCGCTGAAAGCGCCACGTGCGCTGAGGCCTTGGAATTGATCGACCGACACGAGATCCGTATTCTGCCGGTAACAGGCCCCAAAGGCGCGCTCGTCGGCACCGTCTCCATCGCTCACCTGGGTGGAATATTCATTCCCCGCGTGAGCGAACCGCGCCTGATGAGAAAGGTAAACACCTCCCTGGGCCACATTGTCCGCGCTCTCCGGGCTCGCGCCGTTCACCTGGCCAACGAAAATACCGTCGAGGAGCTTTTTGTGCGCCTGGGCACGATGGACATCCGAACGTTTTGGAGTATTTCCGAGCGCGAGAAGATTCCGGCCAGCCAGTCACTGATCATTGTGGGCGATCGTCGCGACATTCAGCGGCGAGCCATTGAACTGGGTATTCGTGGTTTGATCGTCACCAGCAATCTGGAAATCGACGAAGAAACCGTTGCGCTCGCCCGCGCCAAAGGAGTCAGCCTCGTCATCAGCCCCTACGATTCCGCCACGACCGCGTGGGTGGTGCGAACCGCGTCGACGATCGAACGCGTCATCGAGCGACAATTCAACACCGTCTCCGCCGATGCGCGCATCGCCGACATTCGCAAAAATTTCGGCTCTGGCACTACGCACGCCCTCCTCGTTGCAAGCGATACCGGCGAGTTGACGGGAATTCTAACCAAGAGCGACATTCTCAAGCCGGTGAAGACCCGCCTCGTGCTCGTGGACCATAATGAGCTCACGCAAGCGGTGCCCGGCGCCGACGAAGTTACCATTTCAGAAATCATCGACCATCATCGCATCGGTGCGTTGCACACCGCCCAGCCTATATTGTTTATCAACGAGCCGGTCGGCTCCACGTGCACGATTGTCGCGGACCTTTTCAGACGTGAAGGCTTGCAGCCCTCGCCTGCTGTCGCGGGCATTATGATGTCCGGACTTATTTCCGACACCCTGCACTTGAATGGGCCGACCACCACGGGCAAGGACGCGATCCTGCTGGCGTGGTTGTCCGAAATAGCTGGCGTGAATTCAAAGGAACTGGCCGACCAGATCTTCAACTCCGGCTCCGTGATCCTCGCGAGCACGCCGGACAAGGTGGTTCGCTCCGATTTCAAGATTTACGAGGAGGAAGGCGTGCGCTTCGCCGTTTCACAGGTTGAGGAACTTGGTTTCGGCAATTTTTGGCAGCACGCCAAAGTCATTGCGCAAGCCGTTCAGGATTTGCGGCACGACGAGCGGCTCACTTTTGCGGCGCTTCTCATCACCGATATCAACTCACAAAATTCCCTCCTGCTCGTGAAAGGGGACGCGGGCCTCATTCGTCGCATTGGATATCCGCACGTCGAACAGGATGAGATCTTCGACATGCCGGGCATCGTCAGTCGGAAAAAGCAGCTGATTCCGTACCTTTCCAGCCTGCTCAAGGAAATGGGTTCGGATGGGGCGTTGCCTGCCAGCGGCAGCGCCCCACCCTTTCGCAAAAAGAAATCGTCGGCGTCCTGAAGTCCGGGCCGACAACGCAGCCGCTGATGGCTTCGCGGCGCCTGGATCAAATGTGAATCGCTTCGCCGCTGGTCGCGGCCGCTGCTTCCATCAGCGCCTCGCTCAATGTCGGATGCGCATGGATGGATTGGTGCACCTCCTCCACCGAGGCTTCGAGGTTCATGGCCAGAACGTATTCCGCAATCAACTCCGGCGCCTCGTTCCCCAGAATGTGCACCCCGTAAATCTCGCCCGTGGAAGCATCGCTGATTACCTTGACGAAACCTTCGGAATCACCGGCGGCGACGGCTTTGCCCGAGGCGGCAAACGGAAAGCGGCCAATTTTGAAGGCCAGTCCCTTTTCCTTGCAGGCCTTTTCAGTCAGACCCGTGCTCGCAATCTGGGGCTGGCAATAGGTACACCCGGGGAAAACCTTGACGCGCTTCACGTGACCGACGCCAAAAATCGCATTCACCGCATTCACTGCTTCAAAGGTGGCGACGTGCGCCAGCCAGGGTGGCCCAATAATGTCCCCCGCTGCATAGATGCCCTTTACGCTGCTTTCATAGC
>JBEENF010000443.1:0-3671 GCA_041192325.1 Verrucomicrobiota bacterium | reverse complement strand
GATTTCACCGCTGCGGCGTTCAGAACGTCGGGGAATTTATCCGGGTGGCCGACGCCTGCGCCGCGTATCGCGGAATCTTCTATTATCCCGCCGGCCTGGACCCGGCGCAGTTGCGCCAAGGGGCGCAATTGCTGGCCGAGTGCGTTGCGGCGCGACCGGGACCGATCGTCTCGGGAGGGTCGACGCCGAATGCGGTCAATACGCCGTTGTTTCCGGGCACCACCCAAATCCGGGCGGGCACCTATGCGCTCAACGATGCCAGCGTGGTCGCGATTGGGGTCGCCCAACCCGAAGACTGCGCGCTGCGCATTCTCACCACGGTGGTCAGCACGGCCGTTCCGGAACAATGCATCATCGACGCCGGATCCAAGACCCTTTCGCTGAACCCGACGAAAAAGGTCTTGGGGTACGGGCAGTTCATCGACCGCCCTTGGACGCTCGACAATTTGAACGAGGAGCACGGGTACGCGAGCATAGCGGAAGGCAACGCGCGAGTGGGGGAGAAAGTCTGGCTGATCCCGGGACATGCCGGCACGTGCGTTAACCTGCACGACGAGATCGCCTACGGCCGGGACGGCCGGGTGGAAGGGGTGTGGCCGGTCGCGGCGCGGGGCCTCATCCGATGAGCGCGCCGCACACCGACGTCCGCCGCGTGCTCGGTTTTTGGAGCGGCACGGCGCTGCTAGTGGGGACGATGATCGGCGGCGGCATCTTTCGCACGCCAGGTTCGATCGCCCTGGTGGTGGACGATCCGCGCATCATTCTCGGGCTGTGGCTCGGTTTCGGCCTCGTCACACTCTGCGGCGCGCTGACGCTGGCGGAGCTGGCGACGATGTTGCCGCGTACCGGCGGGGTTTACGTGTATCTGCGCGCCGCGTACGGGGATGCAGCTGCATTTGTCTTCGGGTGGCTCTATTTGCTGGCTGCGATCCCGAGCGGCATGGCGGCCCTGGCCGTTTTCCTCGGCGAGCTGGTGTTGACGCTCGCCGGTATTCCGCCGGGTTCCACGGCGTGGGGCGTGCCCCTCGTCGCGGTGGGCACCATCGTGCTGCTGTCGGGCGCGAATGTCGCCGGCGTGCGGTTTGGGTCGGCGATCCAGAATGTCTTCGCCGTGGTCAAGGTGGCGGCGCTGCTCACGTTGATCGTCGGCGCTTTTGTTTCCGGGGCCGGCGACGTGTCCCGCTGGATCGCGCCGGCGGAGGCGGCAAGCGGCCGGGGGGATTTTATGGCTGCGGCAAAATCCGTCATGTTTACCTACAATGGCTGGGTTTACGTGAGCCTGGTTGCCGGCGAGTTACTGGATCCTGAACGCCGGCTCACCCGCATTATTCTCGCCGGTACCGGCACGGTCATCCTGCTGTACTTGGGAGCGAATCTCGCGTATCTCTACCTTATCCCGTTGTCGGCGATGCCGGGCCAGATCGTCGCGAAACAAGCCATGGAGTTGATCCTCGGGCCCGTGGGGGCGGGCGTGATGGGCGCGTGCATCATGGCGAGTGTGTTTGGCGCGCTCAACGGCGTGATTCTCACGAAGGCGCGCGTTGCTTACGCGCTCGGCCGCGACCGGCTCAGCTTTTCCGTGCTTGGCCGGGCACATCCCACCCGTGCGACGCCTTATGTTTCAATTTTGGTACAGGGCGCCGTCGCCGTTGCGCTGGTGCTGGCGTTGCGCGATCCGTTGAAACCGCTGCGGCTGTTCGACCGGCTGACCGCCTATTTCGTCGTCGTCGAATGGCTGGCGCTGCTCTTCGCCATCGGCGCGGTTTTCGTCCTGCGTCGGACGATGCGCGACACACCGCGACCGTATCGCACTCCAGGCTATCCCGCGGTGCCGATCATCTTCGTGCTGGGCACCGCCGCCGGCGTCGGAGCGATTCTCTGGAGCGCCTGCACGCACGGGGATTATTCGCCCTTCTTTGGGGTGGGCGTGATCCTTGCCGGGTTCCCGGCTTATTACTTCTGGCGGCGCTCGGGCCTGGCCCAAACGCCTCCCGGCGCCCCACCGACGGCGGAGATCACCGCCAGCGACCGCGCTTGAATGCGACCGCGCCGCCCACCTAAATCGACCTCCTCCATGAGAACACCCGTACAAACCAGCAACGCGCCCAAGCCCTCCTCGCCTTATTCCCAAGCTATTGTGGAAAACGGTTTCATTTTCGTGTCCGGCCAAGGCGCCATCGATCCCAAATCCGGGAATTACGTGAAGTCCGATGTGCGCGGCGAAACGCTGATGGTGTTCCAGAATATCAAAGCCATCCTCGAAGCGGCCGGTTCCTCCATGGACAAGGTGGTCAAGGTGAACGTGTACTTGCGTGACATCGGCGATTTCGCGGCGATGAACGAGGTGTACGCGACGCAGTTTACCGCGCCTTATCCGGCGCGCACCACGATCCAGGCCGGCGCGCTGCCTCGGGGCATGTTCGTCGAGATCGAGTGCACGGCGCGGCAATGAACGCGTTCGACCTCGACACCCCTGCGCTCTACATTGACCTGGATGTGCTCGAACGGAACATCCGCGGCATGCAGCAGCGGTGTCGGGGCTGGAAGGTGGCCCTGCGGCCCCAAGCGAAAGCGCACAAGATTCCCGAGATCGCGCGGATGCAGTTGGCCGCCGGCGCGATCGGCCTGACTGTCGCCAAGGTGGGCGAGGCGGAGGCATTGCCGGGCGATGAAATGCTGATCGGCTATCCGACGACGGCCGACAAGCTGTCGCGCATTCAAGCCTTGGCGCGAACCCGGCATATTATCGTCGCAGCGGATTCGCCGGAAATCGCGCGCGGGCTGCCCGGCATCGACACGCTGGTGGAGGTGGATGTGGGAGCCCGGCGGTGCGGCGTACAAACGCCGGAGCAAGCCATCGCGGTGGCGCAAGCCTGCACCCATTTTCGCGGGCTCTTCTACTGGCCGTCGTGGCTGGACCAGTCCGGGTTTCACGCGGCGCAGAAAACAATTCGGGCGACGCTGGCCGCCCTCGAACGCGCCGGTTTCAAGAGCAGCATTGTGTCCGGCGGCTCTACTCCGGGCGCGGACAAAACGCCGCTGATTCCCGAGACGACGGAAATCCGGCCGGGCACCTACGTGTTTCACGACGCGAGCAATCTCGCGGCCGGTCTGTGCACGGTGGACGACTGTGCGTTGCGGGTACTTGTCACCGTCGTCAGCACGACGGTGCCGGGACAGTGCATCATCGACGGCGGCTCGAAGACATTTTCGAACGATCGGACGAAAGACCGCGAGTCATTCGGCCATTTTGTGGACCGGCAGTGGACCATGCACAAGTTGAACGAAGAACATGGCCACATCGCGTTGGGCGAACCGGCGCGAACCGGCGAAAAAGTATGGGTGATTCCCAGCCAGGTTTGTTCGACGATCAATTTGCACGACGAAGTCTGGTACGGCCGCGCGGGCCGCGTGGAGGGCAAGTGGCGCGTCGCGGCGCGCGGCAAAATTCGGTGACGCCAAACTCGCCTGGTCCGGCGATTCGCCGTGAGTCCTCCCAAGGGCTAAGCCCTGCGATCCACTGAGGCCACCGGATCGGAACGGGGTTGGCCGTTCGCGTCGTGAGGATGATTCGCGGCTGGTTCGGCGGGGAGGGAGGCGATCACGGTGGTGCCGCGGCCCAGCGTGCTTTCGAAATTCAAGGCGCCGTGCTCGCCTTCGAGCAATTCCCG
>JBEENF010000442.1:0-3686 GCA_041192325.1 Verrucomicrobiota bacterium | reverse complement strand
ACCTTATGCTAAAGAGCAATTGGATACGCAAAATTTCTCATCACGACGATACCGCTGAACGAATTGGCGGCCCCGAGATGCGAAATTCGATTAGCGCCAGCATGAATATCAAAACACTTATCTTTATCGCAGGGTCCTCCCTCTCTTCGCTCTTTCTGAGCGGCTGTTTCTATCCGGGGGCCGTCCCCGAGGGGACGGTTCGCATCACCGGAGGCTCCGGAGAAAGCGTGGAGGCGGGCGCTGTCTTCGGGACTGGTATAACTCCCATCGGGGGTGGGCTGACGACGATTCAGACTACGGTTAACCTGAATCTCAAGGGTGAGAAGGTGCGTGGGTTTGAGGGCCTAACCTACGGTCAAATCAAAGCCACCGATTTGGCCTTCGGATTAAACGTGGAGGGAACTGTCGTGGCAGTGCTTGACGGTACCAACCCGAGCGCCGGCCAAGTAAGGGCCAACCAAATCATCGCCCAGCAATCCCCCAGTTTCGGTCCGGGAGTCGGTGTGTTCTGCATCGGTCGGGCCAAGGGTGCTGATCAGAAATGGTTTCCGGTGGAGATCTATCTGTCGTTTGAACAGGATCCGTTCTCCACGGTGCCGGGTGATTCCGATCTGCGTCATGTCGTCGGAATTACTGTGTTTGCTCCCGATAACAGTTTTTATTCCTCGCTTGGCTTCTTTATCGGAGGAAATTTTGTATTCCACGGTGAAAAAGGCGTGATTCTGCGCTAATATCCCCGCGGTTTGAACTTGGAGCTCCCCTTGGGACAGGGGAGCTCTTTTTATTTTTAGACAACGCCTGCCATGACCGGTGATTTCCTCATTTCTTTCAAGATCGTCGCCATCAATTCGATCGTGATTTCCCTGCAATATCTGGCCTTTGCGGGATTGGTCTGGTGGCTGGCTTATCGCGTCTGCCGCGAACGCTGGGCGCGGCGAAAAATCATTCAGGCGGTGCCGGGCAGCCGACACATGAGGCGGGAAATAGGCTATTCGCTGTTTGCCGCTTTCGTTTTCAGCCTGGCCACGCTGGCCACGTGGTGGGGTGCTCGTTTGGGCTGGAACAAAATTTACTGGGACATTGGCAAGCATGGGGTGGCCTGGCTCTTTGCCAGTGGGCTTATCACCCTCGTGCTATGGGACACTTGGTTTTATTGGACGCACCGGGCGATGCACCACCCGGCACTGTTTCGAGTTTTTCATCGGACCCACCACCTTTCCCACAACCCGACCCCCTGGACCGCCTACGCGATTGATCCCCCCGAGGCGATCGTCTACGCGCTATTTATTGTCCTGGTCACCTTTGTCTATCCCCTGCACCCCTTCACCATCGCGGGGTTCATGGGCGCGCAGGTGGCATTGAATCTGGCCATCCACACCGGCTACGAATTTCTGCCCGCCCGGTTCAGCGGGTCACGCTGGGCCCAGTGGATCAGCTCCCCCACCAGCCACGTGCAACACCACGAAACGGGCCGGGGCAATTTTGGTTTCTGTTTTCAATATTGGGACCGCCTGATGGGGACCTGCCACCCGGCCTATGATGAGCGCTTGGCAGAGACCGTGGCAAAATCCTCTACCCGCGTCGGCGACCGCGCTCCGCAGGAGTGACGGGGAACGAGGGCGCAAGGGGACGCTCCAGCCAGCGAGCGGCCCCCCTGGGTGGGGTAACTTTCGCCTAAAGGTCCAACGCCGCTCCCCTTTTTCGCGGCGGGGCTGAATTCCGCCGCACTCGGATTTGGGACGAATGCCGTGGCCCAAACAGAGTTGACGCGTGGCAACACCTCGCGAAAGGTTTGGTCACGTTCCGCGGGCGTAATTTAGTGGTAGAATGCGAGCTTCCCAAGCTTGATGTGAGGGTTCGATTCCCTCCGCCCGCACCACCTCCCCCAGGGTAACCTGGCGCAGCGGGCCACCCCCAGCACCACCGGGGCGGCGCGGGGAATGGGTTTCGTGCTGGCCAGTGAAGCCCTGAAAGGGTGTCCCAATCCAGAACGTGAGCGCCACGCGCGCGGGCCGGATCTCCGCCCCGGTCTGCCTCCCCGTCTGTTTTAAGGGCTTAGAAAGGCGGGGTGCATTTTCCATTTGCCCTGAGCCGCCGCGTCGGTTTTCCTCTTGGCCGCGTATTAATCCCAAAACCAAATGAAGCTTATCAAATCGATCCTCGCGATCGCCGTTCTCTCGATGTTCACCTCCGGCTCTTTTGCAGCCGCCGAAGGCAAGAAAACCGAAGCCACTGAATCCAAGCCCGGCAAATGCTGCGCCGCCGCCACCAAAGATGGCAAGACCTGCGCGCATCCGTGCTGCGTTGAAGCGGCCGCCGCGGGCAACAACTGCACCAAGTGCGGTGGTTCCGGAGCGCTGGCGAAGAAGAAGAAGTCGAAGGCCAGCTAATTGCTGCCCCTCCCAGTTGTTACTTTCGACCGCGCGTCCCCGGACGCGCGGTTTTTTTGTGCGTGGCCCGGCCCAGGCGACGGGGCAAGACAGCCGGCTGAAACCGGGTTCCTATACGTCTGCCGCCACCCGCTCGGCGCTGAGGTTACGCCAACGATTGAGCACCCGGCGGTAAATATTCTCGGGGGCCAATCCGTAGCTGGCGCGTAGTTGCTCCACGTTGGAGCCGTGCTCGATGAACTTGTCGGGCCATCCGATCCTTTCGACGGCGGCGGGGCAATCGGCGTCCTGCAAAGCTTCCAGCACGGCGCTGCCAAAGCCGCCGGCCACGACATGATCCTCCATCGTAACCAGCAAGGGAATACAGGCGGCGTGACTGAGCAGTAGGGCGCGATCAAGCGGTTTGACAAATCGCGCATTTACGACGCCCACGGACACATTTTCCTCCAGCGCAAGGCGGGCGGCCAGGGCAAGCGCGTCCTGAACCATGTTGCCCAGCGCCCAGATCATGATGTTTGAACCTTCGCGGAGAAGCTCGGCATGCCCAAGGGCAAGGGTCGCGGGTTCTTTCTTGATGATGGCTCCGGGTCCGGTCCCGCGGGGATAGCGAATGAAGGCGGGACCCGGCAGCTGCAACGACGTGTGCAACATATCGACGAGTTCATCCTCATCTTTTGGTTGCATCAGCACGAGGTTGGGCACGCAGCGCAGCGCAGCCAGGTCGAACAATCCATGGTGCGTCGGCCCGTCGTTGGGCGACAAACCAGCACGGTCCAGGCAAAACGTGACCGGCAGGTTTTGCAGGGCCACGTCGTGGATCACCTGGTCATAGGCGCGCTGCAGGAAGGTGGAATAAATCGCACAGACGGGACGAAACCCCTTGGTGGCCATCCCGGCGGCAAAAATGACGGCATGCTCTTCGGCAATACCGACGTCGAAGAACTGCCGGGGCACGCCGGTAGCCAGATGGGAGAGGCCGGTGCCGCTGGGCATGGCCGCCGTAATCCCCACAATGCGCGCATCGGCGCGGGCAAATCGGGTGAGAGCCAGACCAAACACGTCCTGATAATTCTGTGATAGAGTGGCCGCGCCTTTCTTGCTTTCACCGGTCAGGGGGTCGAACGGAGACGCGCCGTGAAATTTTTCCGGATGCTGAATGGCGGCATCCAGGCCCTTTCCCTTCTTGGTCAGCACGTGAATCAGGACCGGCACGTCGCAGCGTTTGGCGAACTCCAGGTTCTTTTCCAAGGCTTCCAAATTATGCCCGTCCACGGGCCCCAGATAGCGCAGGCCGAA
>JBEENF010000441.1:0-3705 GCA_041192325.1 Verrucomicrobiota bacterium | reverse complement strand
GCACTCACCTTCGAGGGCAGGCTAAGTCCCTCCCACGTCCGGCCCCAAGCGAAGTTTCCGGGCCATGGCGAGAGGGTTGGCGGGCCCATCCAAAGGAGCCGATCCAACGCTCGAGCCCACCTTCGGCGGCAATCAGCGCGGGCCACTCCTCCCCTGCACCCTCCGTCTTGATATCCCTTTCGGATCAAGCCAGAGAGCCTCACGCTACTTAACGGTAACGCCGATCATCGTGTAACCCATCACTCCGGATAGTTTGTTACCTGTCACCGGATCGTCCCGGCGGAAGGAGCGGGCCAGCGGGCGTCAGGCCTCGACTCCTCACCGACTCGGAGGGAGGGGAGCCGTGGAAGCGGTGAGAACTGCTCCCTGAGGTCCCCTCGCGGGGAGATTGATTTGCGCGGTGACCGTTTCCGATCCCTTTTCGATTCGGAGAGCGGTGTCCTCGCCCAGCAGTAGCGCGAGGCGCCGGCGCAAGTTGTCCAAACCCGTGCCAGGCGGCTTGCCCGGCTCGGCTTCGACCCACCTGCCGCTATTGGTGACGGCCACGATAAGTCGGCCATTTTCCACAATTGCTGTAAGCTGGACAACGAAAGGACTGGCACTGGTGAGCGGCCCGTACTTAAAGGCGTTCTCCAGCAGAGGCTGCAGGAGCATGGGTGGGACCGAAACATTAAGGGCCGCCTGATTTATCGACATGCTGCAATCCAAGCCGCTTTGGAACCGCGCGCGCTGGATTTTGAAATAAAGATCCAGCGCCTCAAGTTCCCGGCTGAGCGGTTCGAGTTTGCGCGTCGGTTGGAGGGTAAAACGCAGGTAATCGGCAAGATTTTGCGTCACGTCCGCCGTGGCAGCCGCATCGGCTGCACTCAAGCGGGCCTTAATCACGTTCAGGGCGTTGAAGAGAAAGTGGGGATTCAACTGGGCCTGGAGCTGCTTCAGTTCGGCCATCTGCAGGGCGATCTTGAATTCAGCGGCGTCCCGTTTGAGGTACACGGTGTCTCGGAAGAACTGAATGCTGAAATACATCGAATTCCAGATCAACACATGGAAAAGCCGCGAGATCGTCAGGCTGACAAACCGCTCATCCGGTTGCAGCTCGGGCAAGCCCCCCCAGTTAATCAAGATCACCCAAATCGCCGACGCGAACAGGCTCACGGCGAGATTTAGCGCGATGATGCCAAGCCATTTGGCCACAGGCCGACGGCGGCTGATCCAAGGTTGTTGGTAAAGCCAGTGCAGCAGACTGGAAATGACCAAACCAGTCGTCGTCCGGCCCAGCACAATTGCATACACGTTTTCCACCGGGTGGAACGTCACGAGCATGAAAAAGAGCGCGAGTGCGTTCAGGACGGAAAACCCCGCTTGGAAGGCGACGAAGGCTGGCAGGCTCCACGTGGTCGCGGAGCGCTGACTTCGTGCGGGAGCCGGCTTTTGAGTACGCGCGTCAGCCATCACCAGAAAACCTCGCAGCCGATGCTCAACGTGCACGAGGCCCCGGCCTTGCCGGTCACGGGCAGGCCCAGCATGGTGTTGTCGTTGCGGAAGAGGGCGTAACGGGCGTCGAGCAGATTTGTGCCGGAGAGGTAGCCGCGAATGTTTTTCCAAGCGTAGCCGAACCGGGCTGAAAGCAGCCGACGTGCTTCCAGCTCCGTCAGGCGCGGACTATTTACCTGGCTGTAGCTGGTCGAGCTGTAAGCCAACAAAGCTGAGCCGAACCAACCGGTGGGGCGCTGGTAATTCAATCCCGCTGAGGCGAGCCAGCGCGGGGCGTTGGGAAAATTCTGCCCCGCCCGATCGACCCCGTTCAAGACCAGCGGGCGAAACTCGGTTTCCACCCACGACACGGCGCCGGTGAACGTGAGCGCAGGTCCCACGCGCCACTCGGTCTCCAGTTCAAGGCCGGAGCGGCGGGAGGCGGCGGCGTTGTCGACCAACGTGTCAATCCCGGCAAAGCCGCCGGGCACATTGCTTGGGACCTGCTGGTCCGTGAGCCGGGATTGAAATAGGGCTGCGGCCACGCGCAGGGCGGGAGTGACGGCCCAGCGGGCAAACACCTCGGTGTCCCAGGCGTATTCGGCGGTAAAGTCCCGCGTCAGCCCGAGGGTGGGCGCGTAACCCGTGCCGCCCCCGCGATAGCCGCGCGCGATTTGAAGCCCGAGGGTGCGGCCGGGAGCGGGTTGCCACGCCACGGCCGCCTGAGGCAGGAGATCGTTTTCTGTTTTTCGACTGGAGCCGGCGCGAGCGGGAAAGGGTCCGAACGTGGCCGTCATCCCGAAATCACGATCCTCGCGGTTGAGCCGGGCGCCGCCGTTCAGGTGAAATCCCGGGTGGAACTCCCAATCACCACGGCCATACAGCGCCCCGATCCTGACGGTTTCCGTCGCGCGGTTAGCAAAGGGACTGCCGAGGGGCAGTGGGGCTAATCCGACCCCCTGATAGCTGATAGTGTAGGTGCTTTTTTCCGCGTAGCCGCCGATGACCCACTGCAGGGCGCCGCGGCGTAGGGCGAGGGTGAGGTCTTCCGTGAAACGCAGCTCGTCTTTGATATTTCGGGCGTACCAGTTCAGCCGGGAGGACGCATCCAGGTCGGTCATTCCCTTGATGGCGAGCTGTTGGGCGGAGGTGGTCGATGCGAGTTGGAGGGAGCGCGGCAGCTTCGCGCTCACGTTCAGGGTGGCCGCATTCCGGTTGGCCGGGTACGAGGGGCGGGTGTTCAGGGAAACTTCGCGCTGGAAAAGGTCCCCCTTGGCAATCTCGGCGACGTTGGCTGCCGGGTTGCCCCGGGCACGATCGTGGACCAGGGCGAGTCGCACGCGGGTGCCCGGCTGCGACGTGGATTGCCAAAGGAGGGTGGCCCTGAGTTCCTCCCGGGAATTCGCGCCCAGCCGCCGGTCATTGTAGAATCGATTGAACTCCTCGCCGTCGGTTTTCGCGTGATGATACGAGAAGTTGAGTGCCAGTTCTCCGGGCCGAAGGGAAACGTCTTGCGCCAAGCTGGCCCGAAAGCCGCCGGCCTCGGCGCGCTCTGTCATTGCCCGGCCGTGGCGGGCGAAGCCCGGTTCACGTCGATGGAAGAGGATCGCGCCGCCCAAGGAATTGGGCCCGTGGGAGAGCGATTGGGGCCCGCGCAGAACTTCCACTCCACCTAATTGCCACAGCGTCGGAGGCAGATAACGGAGCGTGGCGGTGGAAAGCGGGGCGCCATCATCCAGGACGGCGATCTGGGAGTTGGCGCCGGTGGTCACGTTGCCGAAGAGATTGTCCTGATTAAGTCCACGCAGGCTGAATACGCCGGTGCTGGGGTTCCCCGCCTGCGCGCCGGCCACGAGCGCCAGGATGTCCTGATAGCCGCCGCGGTCGGAGGGCAGCCCGGCGAGCTGGTTCGGGCCGAGTTGAGTCGATGAGCCCGTTTGTGCGTCCGGGCGCAACGCGAGTTTATCCGCCGTGACCACGAGGGGCGAGAGCACTTCGAATTGGCCGAACAGGGTCCAAGGTCCGATGAACGCGGCGAGAATCAGGCGCCGCAGGTAAAGGCTAGAATAGAGGTGGATCGGCCTTTATAACCACGCGCCATTTACTATCGCCAGCTTGATTTTACCGCCAAGAGGGCGTCAGCCGAGGGCTGCGCCCAGGCCTGTCGTGGTGCATTTTTGGGCCCCGGCGATCGCCCAGGCGGGACGGGGGCCTACCGCCGCACCCTCTCGC
>JBEENF010000440.1:0-3706 GCA_041192325.1 Verrucomicrobiota bacterium | reverse complement strand
GGCGCAGCGGGTCTCCAAATTTTCGACAATGTGAAAGCGGTCGACGAACGCCCCACGTATATTGTCTTCAACGGCAGTGTCGGGGCGCTCGTGGGCGACAATGCCCTCACCGCCCACGTGGGTGAAACGGTCCGGCTCTATTTCGGCGTGGGCGGCCCCAACATCACGTCTTCGTTTCACGTGATCGGCGAGATCTTTGACCGCGTCTTTGTCGAGGGCGGGACCAAGGTCGTGCAGGAAAATGTGCAGACCACGATGGTGCCGGCCGGGGGTTCCGCCATTGTCGATTTCAAAGTCGACGTGCCCGGCACCTATGTTCTCGTCGATCATTCCCTGACCCGCGCGTTCAATAAAGGCGCCTTGGGCATGTTGAAGGTGAGCGGCCCGGAAACGCCTGTTATCTACTCGGGCAAGGAAGTCGACGAGGTCTATATTGGCCAGGCCTCCGCCGCCGGATCGGCGTCGAGCAAGCGGGAGGCGGCGCTCGTCGCCCAGCGAGACCAAGTCATCGCGAATACTCCCGAGATCGCGAACATCACGAAGGAGATCCAGATGGAACGGGGGAAGAAGGTATTTCTGACGAGTTGTTTCGCCTGCCACATGGCCAACGGCGAAGGCCTGCCCGGCGTATTTCCGCCCCTCGCCGGCTCCGACTATCTGAAGGCGGACAAGGAACGCGCGATTCGAGCCGTGACGAAAGGCCTGAGCGGCCCGATCACCGTCAACGGCAAGCCCTACAACAACCTCATGCCGCCGCAGCTGCTTGACGACGCGCAGACCGCCGACGTTCTGACCTACGTCATGAACAGCTGGGGCAACGATTACGGCACGATCTCGGCGAGTGACGTAAGACGCGCCCATTCGCAAAATCCATAGTTTCCCGGCACTGGGCCGCCTCCCATGAACCTTCGTCGACAGCTCCTTTTACTCCCGCTTCTGGCCGCCGCGCTCACCGCGGTGGGAGGAGTGCGGGGGGAGAGTATCCGGCCGTTGGCGACAGCCGCAGGCGACACCAGGGGCATGGTTCTCATTCCCGCCGGTACCTATGCGCCGGTGCTCCGCGGCCTAAACGAGCCCGAACGCGTCGCGGTCCCCGCCTTCTGGCTGGATGAGAGGCCCGTGACCAATGCGGAGTTTTTGGAATTCGTCCGCGCCAATCCGAAATGGGCGCGTTCCCGCGTGAGCCCGCTTTTCGCGGATGCGGGTTACCTCGGCGACTGGCTCGGTGAATTCGAGCTCGGGCCGCAGGCGCCCGCCGCCGCGCCCGTGGTGCGGGTCTCGTGGTTTGCGGCCCGCGCCTACGCCGCGTGGCGGGGCCAGCGGCTTCCGTCCACGGCGGAATGGGAACGCGCGGCCGCAGTCGGGTTTGTCTCCGAGAACGGGGCGGCGGAACCGGCGTTTACCCAGGCAGCGCTCGCGTGGTTCGGGCGGCCCATGCCCAATCCGCTGCCGGCGGCCGGCCAGGGCCGGCCCAATCTCCACGGCGCGCGCGATCTGCTCAGTCTGGTTTGGGAGTGGGTGGACGATTTCAACACGGCGATGGTCACCGGGGAGTCGCGCGCTGATACGGGGTTGGAGCGGCAGCTGTTTTGTGGCGCGGGCGCTGCCGGGGCGCGTGACTTGACGAATTATCCCGCGTTTATGCGCATGGGCATGCGCAGCGCGCTGCGGGCCAGCTACGTCGTGCCGCATCTTGGTTTCCGCTGCGCGAAATCGGCGGACATTCCCCCCGCTGCCCCCGCGCCCCGTGCCCTGCCCGCGCCAGCTTTAAAATGAAAACCCACCTCATCCTCCTCGCCCTCATCTGCAGCTTCGCCTTCCCGGCCGGAGCGGCGGAAACGCCCAAGCCACCGTGTTGTGCTCCCAGCCAACCCGCGGCCGCGCCCTGTTGCGCTGAACTCAAATCTGCCGCGCCGCTGCCCACCCGTTCCCTTTATCAGTTGGAAACGAACTGGACCACCGACGCCGGGGCCACGCTCCCGCTCGCATCGCTGCGGGGCCAGCCGGTGCTGATCGCGATGTTCTTTGCCCAATGCGAATACGCCTGCCCTATGCTCGTCGCCGACTTGCAGCGGGTGCGGTCCAGTCTGCCCGCGGAGGTTCGCGCGCGAACGCGAATCGTTCTGGCCAGCTTCGACACGGTGCGCGATACGCCGGCGGCCTTGCGCGCCTACCGCGAACGCCTTAAACTGGATGATGCGTGGACTTTGTTGCGCGGCGAAACTACGGCCGTGCAGGAGCTCGCGATGCTGCTGGGGGTAAAATTCAAACAGGAGGCGACGGGCCAGTTTGCCCATTCCAACCTGATTACTTTGCTCACCGTCGACGGCGAGGTGGCGCACCAACGCCAGGGGCTGCAGGGGGACGTTTCCGAACTCGCCAGGGCCGTTGAAATCGCGGCCAAATGATCGCCTTTGAGATCGCTTTCGCTTTTCGCGGCCCTGTTGCTGGCCCTGCCCCCCGCGCAGGCCACCCCTTCCGTAAAGTTGCAGCCCGACTTTGCGCTGCGTCTGCGCGGCGAATCGCGGGAGCAGAATGTGACTTTCAACGACGCCCTGGCGTCGCCGACCGATGGCTCCTGGCTGCTGCTCCGCATCCGTGTTGGGCTTAAGGCGGAGTGGGAGGCGCCGGGCGCGTCATTTTACGCCCAACTGCAGGACGCGCGGGAACTGGGATCCGACCGGCCTTCCATTCCGTTCGTGCTGGGGAGCGAAGGCGATGATCCCCTCGATTTCCGCCAGGCGTATTTCGAGCAGCGCGCTTCGGATTACACCTTGCGGCTCGGCCGACAGCTGCTGGCGTTGGGCGACGAGCGGCTGGTGGGAACGTCGGATTGGAGCAATGTCGGCCGGTCCTTCGATGCGGCGCGGTTGACCTTGCCCCGCGTGGGGGCGGGTTTGGACCTGTTCGCCGCCTCCGTGGTTCAAGTGCAACCGGGCGCGGCGCAGGGTTGGCAGACGAACCACTCCAGCTCCTCGGACGTATTCGCGGGCGGGTATTCGCGCTTCGCGCTGCGGCCCACGTTGCAGGTCGAGCCGTATGTATTGTGGCGCCACAAGAAAGCGGATACGCTTTATACGGTTCCGGGGGTCGGTTCCGCGCGACCCTACGACATCCCGCAGCGCATCGCCATGTTGGGCGTCCGGTGGAGTGGGGGCCCGCCGGCCAAGCTCGGGGGTTTTGATTACGATGGAGAGTTTGCCTGGCAAACGGGACAGGTGCGCGGGCGGCAGCGGGTGGACGCCATGTTCGCGTTCCCCGGCCCGGGCTGGCTCGTCCACCACGCTTGGGCGGCGCACTTCGGCGTGGGTTTCACGACCGCCACGATGGGTTTCCCGGTGCGCTTTTACGTCGAGCACAATCGCGCGACGGGAGATCGGAACCCGGCGGACCAGCGCGATGAGTCCTTCCTGAATCTCTTTCCCACCAATCACAAATTTTACGGCGCGCTCGATGCGCTGGCGTGGAAGAACATGAGCGAAATGGCGTTCACCGCGCTGGCCACGTTCAACCCTGGCGCCAAGCTTCGGCTCGAATTTCACGACTTCAACCTCGTCACGACCGAGGATGCGTGGTTCCGCTCCAACGGCGTTTCGACGGTGCGCGCCCTCACGCCCGCGGCCCGCGCCGCTTCCCGCGCGGCCGGACAGGAACTGGACCTGGTGTTCTCCCGCACGGTAAACCCGCACGTCTCGGTGGACGCCGG
>JBEENF010000439.1:0-3710 GCA_041192325.1 Verrucomicrobiota bacterium | reverse complement strand
GGACCTAGGCAAAGTCCGCGAAACTCCTCAATGGGGGGGCGTGAAACACACGTCACCCCGCTGCAAAAGCGAAATGCAACCTGAGAGGTGAGAGGTCAGACCCGTAACGCGGGGCCAACGGCCAGCCAAAAGCTGGCGCCGTCCCCGTGGTAAGGGTGCCGACGCGAACAATGAAAATTGCAGGCGTGTCAGCACCACGTCCGGCGCGCCGCTCCCGGCAGGGAGCGTCCGAACCGGGCGAAGAGGCCTCACTCGAAAGATCCCGACCGGCAACGGTCAGGACGGTCCCGCCATGAGACCGAAACATCCGCGTGCCGCGGAGAGTGGCGTCGGGAAGTACACCGCCCGCGAAAGCGAGAGCGCCCAAGTGTGTGCCGTCGGGAAAGAGCGCGTGGCGAACGCCCACCCCCACAAATTGGCCCCGGAGCCGTCAAAAAGCTCCGGGGCCTTTTTTTTGCCTTTTTTTCGGGGTGCGCCGCAGGGGAGCGCGGCCGCCCCCCGAGCTCCCGATCCCACCGTAATATCCGCAAGCTGGAATTCCGCCTTGCGCTATCTCCCCCACGAATTTCGAAATTGGTGATGCTTCGCCGTTTCCTTACCGCGCTGCCCGGTCTTACTCTCGCCTTTGCGCTTTCCGCAACGTCTGCCGCCGAGCGTGGCGCCAAATCCCCTCCCTCAGATGCCCCAGGAACTTCGCGCGATGGGCCCGTGCCTTACGCGCTCATCCCCGGCCCCATCCGGCTGTGGGACGGCCCTGCCCCCGGGGCACTTGGCGAACGCGCACAGGACATCCCGACGCTCACGCCCTATCCCGCTCATCCCGGAAAACAAACCGGAGCCTCCATGCTCGTGCTCCCCGGCGGCGGCTACAGTGGTCTGGCCGAGCACGAGGGCGAGGGCTACGCCGAGTTCTTAGCGGCGCACGGGATCACTGCTTACGTGCTGAAATACCGACTCGGCTCCAACGGCTACCGGCATCCCACCATGCTGAACGACGCCGCCCGCGCCATCCGCCTGCTGCGCACCTTCGCGAAGCGTGACGGCCTCGATCCCGCGCGCATCGGCGTCATTGGCTCCTCCGCGGGGGGACATCTCGCCTCGACCATCGCCACTCACTTTGACGCGGGCAACCCCGGCGCCTCGGACGCAATCGAGCGCGAAAGTTCGCGACCCGATCTGGCCGTGCTCTGTTATCCGGTCATTTCGTTCGGCGAATACGCCCACGCGGGTTCGCGCCGCAATCTTCTGGGCGAGAAGCCCTCCCCGGAACAAGTCCGCGATTTATCCAACGAACTGCAGGTCACCAAGGATACGCCACCGACTTTTCTCTGGCATACGGGGGACGACAAGGGCGTGGTGGTGGAAAATTCCCTGCTTTTCGCTGCCGCGCTGCGCCGCGTGGGAGTACCCTTTTCGCTCCACGTGTATGAAAAAGGGGGCCACGGACTCGGGTTGGGGCGTCCCGACCGGCCCGCGCCGCCGTGGGGCAACCAACTGCTCTACTGGTTCAAGGAGCGGAAATTTACGCCTTAATCGGTCGTCGATTCCAAGGGGAAGTTGAGCGCCCCCCCCTCCCGCGCACCGGAGGAATGCCTCCACCTGCCGCTTACCCTCACCGGCATTGGGGGCGGATTCCCTTCGGCCTTGCCTTCACCCCGGCCGCCGCGCACGATGGGCCTCTTTTTTCAACGAACGAACCGTCCGCCTGCATGAACCAGAGTATCCGTAACATCGCCATTATTGCTCACGTCGACCATGGGAAAACCACCCTCGTCGACAAACTCCTGAAGGAGGGCGGGGTCTTCCGCGCCAACCAACAGGTCGAGGAGCGCGCCATGGACTCCATGGACCTTGAGAAGGAAAAAGGCATCACCATCAAGGCGAAGAACACGTCCGTTCACTGGAAGGACAAGATCGTCAACATCGTCGATACTCCCGGTCACGCGGACTTCGGCGGCGAGGTGGAACGCGCGTTGCGCATGGTCGATGGCGTGCTGCTGGTGGTCGACGCCTACGACGGTCCCCAGGCGCAAACCCGCTTCGTGCTGCGCAAGGCGCTCGCGCACGGCCTTAAGGTCGTATTGGTGATCAACAAGATCGACCGCGAAAATGCGGAGCCGGCCAAGATGTACGAAAAGGTCCTCGAGCTCCTGATGGAGCTCAATGCGACCGAAGAGCAGTTCGACGCTCCCGTCGTCTATGGATCCGGCCGCGACGGCTACATGATGTATCATTTGGGCGAGGAAAAGAAGGACATGACGCCTCTCTTCCAAACCATCCTCGACCACGTACCGCCGCCGTTTGCGAAGCCGAATGAGCCGTTTCACATGCTCGTTTCCAACATCGACTGGAGCGATTACGTAGGCCGAATCGCCGTCGGCAAGATCCTGGGCGGCGCCGTCAGCGTCGGGGAATCCGTTTTCGTCATCCGTCATTCGGATGGCAAACGCGTCCGCACTAAGGTGACCAAAGTATTCGAGTTCACCGGTCTCGGCACCGTCGAGGCCCCCACCGCCATCGCGGGCAATATCGTCGGTCTTTCCGGTTTCGAGGACATTGATATCGGTGACACGATCACCGCAGACGAGGCCGGTCACGCCCTGCCCTTCACCCAGATCGATCCGCCGACCCTCGAGATGCAGTTCTGCGTCAATGACGGTCCGCTCGTCGGTCAGGAGGGCAAGCTCGTCACGTCCCGCCAGCTGCGCGAACGCCTGATGCGCGAATTGAAGACCAATGTTTCGATTAACATCGAAGACTCGGAGAAGGCCGGTGTTTTCAACGTCAAGGCCCGCGGCGCCATGCAGGTGGCGGTGCTCGTGGAAACCATGCGACGCGAAGGATTCGAACTTCTCGTCTCCCGGCCGACGGTGATCGAGAAGGTGGTTGATGGAAAACGCCTCGAGCCGTACGAGACGGTTTGGATCGAAGTGCCCGACGAGTGTGTGGGCGCGATCATGCAGAATCTGGCGAACCGCAAGGGCCAGCTCACCAACATGGAGAAGCTTGCGCACTCCACGATGCTCGAGGCCACCATCACCACCCGTGGCCTGATTGGCATGGAAATCGACGTGGTCAACGCCACGAGCGGCCGTGGCGTGCTCAGCCATCTTTTCAAGGAGTACGGTCCCTACGCAGGCGAAGTCCTGACCCGCATCACCGGCACCTTGATTGCGACGGAAGCCGGCGAAACCACGTCCTACGCCCTCGTGATGGTGCAGGAACGCGGCAAGCTGTTTGTCAGCCCCGGCGAGCAGGTGTATGAAGGCATGATCGTCGGCGAAAATCCCCGGAACGAGGACATCGCCTGTAATGCGGTTCGCGAAAAGAAGCTCACGAATTTCCGCTCCCAAGGCGAAGGCGTGGCCGCGGGCCTCACCCCCGCGACGAAGCTGTCCCTCGAACGCGCGATTGAATACATCGCGGCCGACGAGTTTGTGGAAGTCACCCCGAAGAGCCTGCGGTTGCGCAAGCGCATCCTGAACAACGGAGCGCGCCAGAAAGCCGCGAAGTCCCAGAAGCAGCAGAACGACTAAGCCGTCATCGCTTCCTTTCAGGCCCGTGCCGCGATTCGCGGCACGGGCTTTTTTTTCGTCTGCGGTCCCCGTCCAACCGACCGGGCCCTGCTGCCGCCCGGCCGCTACAACAGTTCCGGCGGGAGCTGTTGCGTCAGCTTCTTGATGTCTTGAACGGCGTCACGGTGGCAGACG
>JBEENF010000438.1:0-3725 GCA_041192325.1 Verrucomicrobiota bacterium | reverse complement strand
CAATCATAGCCATCGGCCAGCAGCCCCCGGCCATACGAACCGAGGCCGCACCCGACATCGATGATCCGTCGCGGCGGAGGGCCCATGAGCTGACGCAGGCGACTCGCCAGTTCGCCGCTGGGCGCGGATAGCGAGGGGCCCGAGGCATAAATATTCTGGCGGTGGTGAACGGCGATCGTTGCCTTGTCCAGTAATACGCCGTAATCCGCCTGGCGGTAGTCGCGGGCAATCGTCGCGCAACTGCGGGTAAGGACGGGCTCGGTGCGCGTCCCGTCCGCCCGCCGGCCGCGCAGCTCCAGGCGCAACGTTCCCCCAAGGGAGGCGGCGGGATCGTGAACAAAAAAATCAAAGGCCGGACGCGCGCCCGGCGGTAGCGCCAGGGCGGCGGACACGTCGGCGCGTGCGTGCATGGCGGCGGTCTCCCCGACCAGCCGATCGTCCGCCCACGCCTCGATCGCAACGATGCCGGACTGCCCGGCGCCAAACCACGCCCATCCTTGCAGGCGCAGGCACAGGGGATCCACCACGGCTCCCTCCGCGGGCGCATCGAGGGCGGCGGGGAGCGGAGGCGTCATGACGCGGTGCGCGGGTTCAGTCGGGCGGCGCCGGTGTGGCCGAGGGGGGGAGAGGACCTCATGGCAGCCACGGCCGCGGTGGAGCGGCGAGGGAAAAGTCGGTGTGCTCGAGCGTCAGGTTTGGGTTGTACGCCGGGTCATGCCGGATGACGGCCGGCCAACGCTGCAACATGATCTCGACCTCGCGCCGGAAACGCTCGTGCTTTTCCGGCGTGTCCTCGGCGCCGCGGCTGACGGACTCGTGATGGTAGAGCTCCGCAAACGGCGTCCAGAGATTCCGGTAACCCGCCGCCTGCACTTTAAGGCAAAAATCAACGTCGTTGAAGGCGATGGTAAGATGGGTTTCGTCCAACCCGCCCACCTCCTGGTAAATTTTGCGCCGCACCACCAGGCACGCCGCGGTGACAGCGCTATAGTTTTGCGCGAGGCGCCCCCGGTTGAATTTGCCCTCGCTGCCGCGGGCGTTGTCGCGGAACGCGTGCCCGGCAACGCCGCCGAGGCCAACGATGACGCCGGCGTGCTGAACGGTATCATTGGGGTAGTACAGAAGCGCGCCGACACAGCCAATCCCGGGCCGCAGCGCCTGCGACGCCATTTCCTCCAGCCACGACGGCGTGATGACCTCCAGGTCATTGTTTAACAGGCCGACGAGTTCGCCCGTGGCTTGCGCGACCGCGAAATTGTTAATGGCCGAAAAATTGAAGGGAGCATCGTAACGCAGCACCCGCACCGCGCGATGCAGGGGACCTTCGGTGGCCCGCGCTGCGTCCGCCACCACGCTCGCCAGCAGCGGATTTGCGCCCTGCGCGAGGGAGTCGAGATACGCGAGCGCCGCGGGATCGTCCGACCCGTTGTCCACGACGATAATTTCGTAGTTCGGGTAGGTGGTTTTCTCGAGAATGCTTTCGATGCCGCGTTGGAGAAACCGGAGTCCGTTGCGCGTGGGAATGATCAGTGAAACCAGCGGGGGCTCGGCCGGAAGCGCATATTGGACGCGCCAGTGATCGCCGGGGACGTGGTGCAAGGCTATCTTCTCACCGCGAGCGGAAAAGTAATCAGTCAGCGCTCGTCGCGCTGCTTCGAGCGGGTAATTCTTTTCGCTCAACATGAGCGCCGTGGACCCCGGGATGGCGCGCCAATGATAAAGAACTTTCGGGATGTGCCGGATGCGGCCGCAGTCTTGCAGGCGCCCAATTACCCGCAAGGCGAGATCCCAATCCTGCGATCCTTCGTAGCCAGCGCGAAAGCCTCCGGCGTCGCGCACCAAGGCGGCGCGATACACGGTGAGGTGCGAAAGGTAATTCTGCCCGTGGAAGAGATCGGGCAGCCAGTCTGGCTTGAAGTAGGGCTCGTGCCGATGGCCCTCCTCGTCGATTTTGTCCTCGTCCGAGTAGATGACATCCGTCTCGGGGTGCGTGTTCAGCAACGCAACCACCTCGTGGAGCGCATGGGGGGAAAGCTCGTCATCGTGATCAAGCAGCGCAACGAAATCGCCGGTCGCGAGCTGGAGCGCGGAATTGGACGCGGCGGAAATGTGCCCGTTCTTTTCCCGGAAAGTGATTTTGATGCGCGGATCCGCGGCGGCGAATTTTTCCAGCAGGGGCCGCACGTGGGGCTGGGGTGAAGCATCGTCCGCGAGGCAAAGCTCCCAGTTGGGATACACCTGCGCCTGCACGGACTGCACGGCTTTCACCAGCCACCGCTCCGGCGTGTTGTAAACCGGCATGATCACCGAGATGAGCGGTTTGGTGGTGAATACCATTTCCTCCTTGGCCAGCGCCGCGAGCGAGTCGGGGGTATGCCGGTCAAACGCTTCCGTCCAGCGCTCGTAAGAAGTCAGTTCGGCGGGGCCGGTGTCGTCCCCGACGCGCAGCGCCGTGGTGAAGAAGACATGCCAGCCACCCTCCTCGTCGCCCACCTCGAGCACGAGTTCGTGATCTTCCCTTTGCAGCGGTATCTCGACTTTCCAGCCGCAATATTCCGCCTGCGGGAAATCGCGCATCGAAGCAAAGACATCGAGCCGCTTGAGGCCGAATACCCCTGGATAACGGCGGGCGCCGTTGATCGTGGCGCGCAACTGGGTGAATCGAATTGGCTCGGTGGCGAAGCACCAGCCGCGGACCAATAGTTTCTTGGGCGGGAAACTCCAGGTCTGCGGGTAATCCACGCTATACCGGAAAGAGGGCGGGGCGCCGGTGGGGAGAGCCGTGGGGAGTCTGACCTCCGCCTCGCCATTCGCCACGGGGGTCGCTGGCGGCCGAAGAAGCGGGTCGAGCAGCTTGCGACGCAGCAGGCGCAGCCAGGCGGTCGCCTGCCAGGAAAATGAACCCTGGATGCGGCGAAGTTTCTCATCCTTGCGGGCGAGCTCCCCGGTTTTCGCTTTCAGGGCGTCGTGGATGAGGCGGGCCGCCTCGTTGAAGCCCTGACTTTCCGCGTATTGCTGCTGGAGGAGCTTCTTGTAATAGCGCGCTTCCCGGTCGCTTTGCCGAAAATTGGTTTCCGCCTGGCTCAGTTGCTGCCCCAGCCTTGTCTCGGACTCGCTCAGTTGCTGCCTCAGTTTCGTTTCGGACTCGCTGAGTCGCTGCTGCCAGAGGGCCTCGACGTGTTCTATTTCCTGTTCAAAAGCGTGACATTGCCGGCGCGTTGCCTGCAGCAGCGTTTCGGCGCGCAGCCGGAGGGCCTCGGCGGTTTCAAAACGGGGCCGCAGGTCCACCAGCATGCGGTCGAGATTGTTCGCATGGTCCTGGGTGAGCTTCAGCCCTTCCTGCAGATTCTTGATATGCTGCTCCTTGGCACGGCAAAGCTCGTCGAGATGGTGCCATTTTTGCACCTCGGCATCGAGTTGCCTGCAAAGCAGCGCCAGGTGTTCCCGTTCCCGATCCCGCGGCTCGTGGTGCTGCGCTCGAAACGCGATCAGGCGGGTCTCGCTGCCCGCGCTTTGGCGCAGTTGCGTCCAGTCGACCCGATGGGGCGAGGCGGCGACCCGGGCATAAAAATTCTCCAGCAAACGAGTGTTGGCGGTGGGGTCGAAATGCTGACGCGCGAAAGCGACGGCATTGCGCGCCAAGGTTTCACCCAGCGCGGGATTCGCAAAAAGCCGCTGGCAGGTCGCGGCAATTTCATCGGGTGAACCGGTGTGCAGGAAGACCG
>JBEENF010000437.1:0-3726 GCA_041192325.1 Verrucomicrobiota bacterium | reverse complement strand
GCCATCACCGTGAGAGTGAGCACGTTCGCGTCC
Organism: Verrucomicrobiota bacterium; assembly: GCA_041192325.1. Lineage (GTDB taxonomy): Bacteria > Verrucomicrobiota > Verrucomicrobiia > Opitutales > Opitutaceae > ER46. The sequence goes on along the minus strand of JBEENF010000437.1, from coordinate 3,693 downwards.
AATGGCAGGGACGCCATATACATGATGGCGTCAACGACGTGCTTCACATCAATGGTCGGTTCCACGCCAATCGATCCATTGGCCTGAGTCACCCCCTGCTTCATCTTCGCGGTGAGCGGCGTTTCCGCGTTGCCAATGTCAATCTGTCCGCAGGCGATGCCGAACATTCTTCCATCAAGCGCGGTCGATTTGGTCAGGCCGGCAATGGCGTGCTTGGTGGCCGTGTAAGGCGCGGAGTTGGGACGGGGCACGTGCGCGGAGATCGACCCGTTGTTGATGATCCGGCCCCCGCGGGGCTGCTGATGTTTCATCAGGCGAAAGGCCTCTTGGGTGCAAAGAAAAGCGCCGGTAAGATTCGTATCCACAATCTCACGCCATCGCCCCACCGACAACTCCTCCAGCGGCACATTGGGGCCGCTCATGCCGGCATTATTGAACAATAAATCGAGCCGCTTAAATTTCTCCCGCGTCACCGCGAAGAGATTCTGCACGGACGTGGGATCCGTTACGTCCGTCTGGACAATCGCCACGCGCGAGACGGGCGCGGCGGATTCATGCGCCGTAAGCTCAAGCGCCTCAAGCCGTCGGCCCGCGAGCACCACTGCATAGCCCCGGGCCAGGAGGGCCCGGGCTGTTTCGCGGCCAATTCCGGAACCTGCGCCGGTGACAACGGCGACTTTTTGCTGGGTCTCCATGAGGCGAGAGTGCCGCCCCCGGCGGACGCAGGGAAACAAATTTTACCGGCGCGGGCGGCCATTCACGGCGCTGTGAAAGCGTGCTCCCTGGCGGCGCCAGGCGGTTTGAGACAGAACCGCGACTTGTCAGACAAACACTGACACCTGCTTTTCCCTTACACTGACAGCGTAATCAGACCTACACCGATGATGGTATTTTTCCCGATGGGGCATGCTGGCGGGGATGAGATTACTACGTGCAAAGCTAATCCTGCTTGTAACCCTAACCCTCAGCCTCGTCGCCGCCAAAGCGATCGAGAACACTTGGAATTACAGTGTTCAGGTGAGTTCAACCGTCGAGTCTTCCCCCGCCAGAATTACCCTGAACTGGCCGCAAGAAACTGATGGCGTACCTTTCAGTTACACCGTTTATCGCAAGGCTCCCAACGACGCCTCGTGGGGCGCCGGCACTGCGTTGGCGGGATCTGTCACCACCTACGTCGACACAAACGTCACCGCCGGGGTTGCGTACGAATATCGGCTGGTAAAAGCCACTAACAACTACACCGGCTACGGTTACATCCAAACGGGCATCGAAGCCCCATTGGTGGAAAACCGGGGCAAGGTTGTGCTCATCGTGGACGACACATTTTCCGTGAGCCTCGCCGCTGAACTCGCGCGGTTGCAACAGGATCTGGTCGGCGACGGCTGGAGTGTTGTGCGGCATGAGGTCTCGCGCACCGATTCCGTGGCGACGGTGAAAGGCCTCATTAAGGCCGATTACGAAGCCGATCCCACTCAAGTGAAGTCCGTATTCCTCTTTGGGCACATCGCCGTTCCCTACTCCGGTCAGCTCAATCCCGACGGTCACGGCGACCATACCGGCGCGTGGCCCGCGGATGTTTACTACGGAGACATGGATGGCATCTGGACCGACGACACCGTGAACTACACGCAGTCGAGCAACACTGACATGGACGACGCCAACCGGCTCACGAACCGGCCCGGCGACGGCAAGTTCGACCAGACCGAAATCCCGTCGTTCGTCGAACTCCAAGTCGGCCGCGTCGATCTGGCTAACATGCCCGGCCGGGTGACCTGGGGCGGCCCTGCGACCTTCGCCAGCGAAACCGAGCTGATGCGAAAATACCTGAACAAGGATCACCATTTCCGCCATCGAATCACGAACGCGCCGCGCCGCGCCATTGTCGGTGATTATTTCGGCATCCGCGGCGGCGAAGCTTTTAGCGCCAGCGGATATCGCGGCTTCGCTCCGCTCGTGGGCGCGAACAACGTCCGCAATCTGAACGTCGAGTTCAACGACCAGCAGGGCGTTTGGATCCCGCAATTAAAACAGAATGACTATCTTCTCGCCTACGCTTGTGGCGCGGGCAGCTACGCCAGCATCTCCGGCATCGGCAGCGGCCTCTACAACGGCGGCGACACCGTCGAGATGGTGAACAGCAATGTCCGGGGTGTCTTCAACCTTTTGTTCGGCTCCTGGCTCGGCGATTGGGATCACGAGGACAATATTCTCCGCGCTCCGCTGCTGACCGACTACGGACTCGTTTCGGTTTGGTCCGGCCGGCCACATTGGTTCATCCACCCCATCGGGCTGGGTGAAACCTTCGGTTACGCGACGCAGCTCACGCAAAACAACACGAATCAATATCAAACCCACATCAACAGTTCGGCGCATCGCATTCACATCGCGCTGATGGGAGACCCCACGCTCCGCTTGCATCCCGTTGTGCCCGCGCGCGCGCTCACCGGCAGCGTGAACGGCAGCACGGTTTCGCTCTCCTGGAATGCTTCGACGGACTCCGCTCTGCTCGGCTACCACGTTTATCGCGCGTCTTCCGCGCTGGGGTCCTATGCTCGTCTGACCAGCGCTCCGACGACCGAGACGAATTACAGCGATGAGAGTGCTCCTGCCGGAGCCGTATATATGGTCCGGGCCATCAAGCTCGAGAACACGACCAGCGGAAGCTACCACAATCCCTCGCAGGGCATTTTCTGGTCCCAAGCTGAGGGCCCTAGTGGCGGCGGCGGGCCCGCCATTGCGGCCATGGACACGGCAGGCGCGGTCACTTCGAGCCCCGCTCCAGCGCCCACGGCCAGCGTCACTCCCTTTGAAACATCAGACAGCAGTGAAACAACACCCGTTGTCTCCGCAGCCTGGTTCGATGACGAACTTACCACCCTTGCCATCGTGCCTGCGTTGAGCACCGATCTGCTCTCCGAAATTGCTGGCCCGGACGGCGCCACGTGGAGCGAGCCAGTTCCGAGCGCGAGCGCCGCCAAACCTGTTTCCCCTTTGCGCAGCGGGGATGTCGTTTGGTTCGACGATTCTTTGCCGCGAGGCGCCAGTGGCAGCGGAATCGGGGGCGACAGCTGGCGGTGGGTTTCCACCGCGCCGGTGCCGTTCTCCGGCAAAGTTGCCCATCAGACAAACCTCCAATCAGGGTTGCATGAACACTCGTTCAACTGGGCGAACGACACCATGGCGGTCACGAGTGGCCAAAGCCTTTTCGTCCATGTCTACCTCGACCCGCTCAACAAACCCGCCGAACTCCTCGTGAGCTGGTCCGTTAACGGGGATCGGGAGCATCGCGCCTATTGGGGCGCCGACAACATCAACTACGGCCAGAAAAATACCGCCGGCCGATACTACGCCGGTCCGCTCCCGGCGGCCGGCCAATGGGTGCGACTCCAGATTCCCGCAAGCGCCGTCGGCCTGGAAGGCGCCACGATCAACGGCATGGGCTTCTCCCTGTACGATGGGCGCGCCACGTGGGACGTCACCGGAAAAACGACCGCGACGACCGGTTCGACCTCGCCAATCGCCACCACTGATTCCAGCTCCACGACCACCACGTCTCCGACGCCGACCACCACGACGACGGTGACGGATGTCGTATGGATCGATGACGCGCTGCCAGCGGGATCCTCCTCCGGTTCCACGGGCGGCGATGCCTGGAACTGGGTTTCGAGCAATCCAACGCCCATTTCGGGAGCC
>JBEENF010000436.1:0-3744 GCA_041192325.1 Verrucomicrobiota bacterium | reverse complement strand
GCGACGTCGCGTCACCACTTTTGCTTCCTATGAATCGATCGATAATTGTTCTCCTGCTCGCGACCTTTTTTTCCCTCGCGCGCGCGCAGACGCCGCCGCCAAACGTTCTTCTGATCGTGAGTGACGATCAGCGCGCCGACACGATTCACGCGCTCGGCAACCCGTACATCGAAACACCGAATCTGGATCGCCTGGTCGCCGCCGGGTCCTCCTTCACCCGCGCCATCGCGCCGAACCCACACTGCACGCCCAGCCGCGCAGAGATCATGACCGGCGCGACCGGTTTTCGGAATGGTTCCGCGCCTTTCGGCAACGCCATCGATCCAAAACTGGTGCTGTGGGCGAACGCCATGCGCAAAGGCGGTTATCATGCCTGGTACTCCGGCAAATGGATGAACGACGGCAGTCCCAAGACGCGCGGCTACGAGGAGACGAGCGGGCTCTATTCCGCGGGCGGGGCCGGTGGCCGCGACAATCTGACGTATCCAAAATCTTATAATGGTCGGGCGGTCACGGGCTACACGGGCTGGACCTTTAAGACCGACACGGGAAAGGCGGAGTTGGAGAAAGGCGTGGGGCTCACGCCGCTCACGGATCGTCACATTGCGGACGGGGCGATCGCGTTCATCAACCGGCGCGCGACCAAACCGTTTTTCCTGCACGTGAATTTCACCGCGCCGCACGATCCGCGGCACTTCCCGCCCGGCTACGAGAAGAAATACGATCCAGCCGCCATTCCGCTCCCGGCAAATTATCTGCCGGAACATCCGTTCGATCACGGCTACGCCGGCGGTCGCGACGAACAGATCTTGCCCCTGCCGCGGGATCCCATGGCAGTGAAGGGCGAACTTGCCGCGTATTACGCCGTCATTTCCCACATGGACGAACAGATTGGCCGCATGATGGAAGCGTTGCGCGCCACGGGGCAGGACAAGAACACCGTGATCATCTTTACCTCGGACCATGGCCTCGCCATGGGAAGTCATGGGCTGATGGGCAAACAAAACATGTATGAGCACACGATCGGCGTGCCGCTGATCATGGCGGGCCCCGGCATCCCGCACGATCAGCGCATCGGCGCCCAGACCTACTTGCGTGACCTGTATCCGACCGTGTGTGACCTGACCGGCATCCCTATCCCCGCGACGGTAGAGGGACGCAGCCTGGGGCCAGTGTTGACCGGCCTCACCCGCGAAATTTACCCGGAGGTTTATGGGTACTGGCACAACGCCGACAAGAACGGCCCGCTGCCCATTGAAAGGATGGTGCGGACGGATCGCTGGAAACTCATCTACTATTCGCATCTGAACCGCTACCAACTCTTCGACCTCAGCAGCGACCCGAACGAACTTAAGGACCTGGCGGCGAAACCCGAATATCAGGTTTTGGTCGCGAGTCTGCAGCGCAAGCTGACGGACTGGTTCACGCCGCGCGTCGAGACGTATCAGGCCAAGACGGACATCACCCCCCGGAGTAAAAAGAAAAAAGCCGACGGAGGCTGACGTTAGCGCGATCGTGAAACGCTTCGATTTCGCGACCTCCCGCGGGGGAGGTCACCGCTTTTTTCGGAGTGGCGGGTCAATGATGCCCGCCGGCAGCGCCTGGCCGAGCGCGTGGTCGTCCGGGGTGAGGCCGCGGCGAAATCCGTTGGGCCGATAGTCCGCCGGTGCGTAAGGATCAACGTAGCGGACATCGGTCTTGGGCGGGATCTCGAAACCGGCAGTCCAGAGCACTCCGTTGACCACCATCCGTCGGAACCCTTCGTTGGTCAGATCGCTGGCCGCTCCCATCGTGGTGCAGAAAACGCGATTCGTGGCGCCGTTGGGATTCTTGTTTACGCGCGTCCAGGCCATGGCCATCGCGGGCGAGTTGATCGGCTGTTCCTTGTCGTCCGATTTGCGCTTCATCGCGTAGGTGTCGGGCTCGGCCGTCGGGCTCATGCCTTTCAAAACCACCCCGCGCACGAGAATTTTAGCATCTGAGACCGGGTGGGCTTCGTAAATGCCCGAATCGCCATGGATCGCTTCGACGCCGCGGAGGATTGGATCGTTTTCCGCGCCTGGCTCGACCACGCCGCGAGTCGCGCCCCGGCGGTTGGCTCCCCAATGGCTCACCCAGTTTTCGCCGAGCACCTCGCGCCCGAAATTGTTGAAGCGGGCGTAAGACGTCGTTACTCCCGGCCGGAAAAGAAAAGCGTGCGTGCTGGTGCGCAGCCCAACAATCGCCACTCCGCGCAAAAGCGCGGCCTCGAAATGCTTCATCGCGATGTCGGGCCATTGCCGGAACCGCAGCGCCATCACGATGCCATCGGCCTGGTCCAATACCTCGATGCCAGGCACGCTTCGATTGTTGTCGGGATTGATCGTGCCGTCCGGGTCGAGAGGGAACAGTACCGTGCATTTGAAGCCGTGGCGCTGACTCAGAATCTTGGCGAGCATGGGCAGTCCTTCCTCGGAGCGATACTCCTCGTCGCCGGTGAGGAAGACGAGGTGGCGACCCTGGCCAACTCCCGGCTGGGCGGGGTAGGTGATCGACTGGCTCGCGGCTGAAAGCGAAGTCGGGCTGGCGCAGCAGAGTGCGCAAAGCAAAAATGTGAGAACGCGGGGTAGCGTCATAGGCAAGGCTTTTGCTGGCGCACGGTGAGGGCTGCGTCAATCGGGGAGCCCCGGGAGCCGGGCCTTCGTGGGCTCACCAAAAAATTGGGTGCGTGCCGCCGAGCGGGCGTTTCCTCGACGACTGGCGCTCCCCGTCAGTCTAGCGGCATGCCCTTTGCCCGCATGATCGGTTCAAACAGCCGGCGCAGATTCGCGCCGCACACCAGCAATTTGTCGGCCGGCGTGATGTCCGCGCCGAGCACCTTGGCCATTTGCGTGGACATGCTGCGACCCGAAGTATCGGTGCCATATGTCACGCGAGTGGCGCCCACTTCGCGAACGGCCATTTCGACAAAACCTGCGGTGGGTGTGGATCCCGAGATTTCCAAGGCCACGTTGGGTGAGTTGCGCATCGTGCGAATGCCGAGTTCCCAATTGCCGCCGCTGTGCATCGAAACAAAAGATGCGCCCGGATGGCGTCCGGCAGTCTCGACCAGATCGTCCGGCGTCGAGGCGTTCGGGTCTGCCGGACCGGCGCCGGGTTCGCGGGCAATGACCCAGGTGTGTTGGAAAAGCACCGCTTTGAGCTCCTGCGCCCGTGCGACAATCGGGTCCAGGTTGGGAATATTAACTTTGGCCGCCACCCACAGTTTCACGCCGACACACGGGCCGTCGCGCACGCACCGGTTGAGTTCATCGAGACTGGCCTGCAACTCGTGTGGATTCAGGTAGACGGTGCCGAGTGCGCGATCGGGATACGCCCGGATTGCCCGCATGACGTCGTCATTCTGCTTCCGCATTTCCGCGCGATTAGGCTCGCGTGGGTAGGGTGGCACGCCGCGCGCAAGAATGAGCCGGTCAAGTCCCATATTGTCGGCGAGCGCAATGTAACTGCGCAGCCGTTCCTCGGGCGTGGCGCCAGGGGTGGTCAGGTGGACGTGGCCGTCCCAGAAACGCATCGCGCGAATTTCCTCGCGACTGGGGAGAACGGCGTCGAGCGCAGCGCGAAAAGAAGCAGGCATGAAGGGTGTCAGGCGCCGGCGAGGCGGTCCGCATTTTCGCACGCAACGGCGCGTAACTGTTCCTCGGAAAGCGGGGATTCACGGAGCTTGAGGAGATTCGCCTCGTAAATGAACAGCGGAGTGTGGGT
>JBEENF010000435.1:0-3745 GCA_041192325.1 Verrucomicrobiota bacterium | reverse complement strand
TGCGCCTCGCGCTTCGTCGCCGCCCTTGGCATGGGTGGCGAATGGTCGCTCGGCATTGCCTTGGTGATGGAAATCTGGCCCGAGAAACACCGTCCTCTTATGGCCGGCATTATTGGCGCGGCCGCGAATGTCGGCTTTGCGTTGATCGCCGTCATGGCCATCTTTTTCAAAGTGACCATCGATTCCTGGCGCTGGGTGGCGTTGATCGGCGCCGCTCCCGCGTTGCTCACTTTCATTGTTCGCCTCTTCATTCCCGAGTCAGAAAAATGGCAGGCGGCGGTGAAAGCTAGCCCTACAAAGGTCAAGCCGTTGCAGGAAATTTTCGGGCCCAAGCTCTTAAAAACCACCCTGATCGCCACCGCGCTGTCCTCGGTTGCGCTCATCGGCACATGGGGTTCGGTGCAATGGCTGCCGCTTTGGGCCGATAAGATGGCCGGCGTGGCCGACCCCACCGCCAAGGGGTGGACTGGGATGAGCGCGGGGATCGGCGCGGTGTTTGGTTGTATGCTCGGCGCTTACATCGGCCGCTTCATTACTCGCCGCTTGGCCTATTTTCTTCTGTGCCTCGGCTCCTTAATTAGCTGCGCCATTCTTTTCCGTGGGATCGATGCTTACGGCCCGCCGTTCCTCGTGATGACCTTTATCGTCGGAGCGCTCACGGCGGCTTTCTATGGGTGGCTGCCACTGTATCTCCCGGAATTATTTCCCACCCGCGTGCGCGCCACGGGCCAAGGCCTGTCCTTCAACGCTGGCCGCATTCTCGCCGCCTTGGGTGCACTGCAAATGGGTTCGCTGATGCAGAGTTTTGACGGCAGCTACGCCAAAGCCGGCGCCATCATCAGCCTCGTTTACGTCGCTGGCCTTGGCCTAATCTGGCTCGCCCCCGAAACTAAAGGTAAAGCACTGCCGGAATAATCCGGGGCCACAGAAAACCCCGAAGGCGAAAAAAATTAAGGGATCTAAATTTGAAATTTCACTCTTTGAATTTCGCCAAGCGGCGGAAGCTATCGGCGTAGTCTTGACTAATTATGGAGCGGTCAAAACCTTCCTGCTTCGTCGAGCCAAATGGCCTCGCGCTCACCTCCCCATTCATTCGCGCTTTTTGTCTGCTGCATGATCTCGCTGCCTCGCTCGCTCATCGTACTTCTGCTCGTTATTTTTGCGAGCGCATCGCTGGCCCGCGCCCAGATCGGCGATAACGCCGACAAACTCGGCGCCCCGCAGGTACCAATCGTACCAGCCGATCAAATTCCAGCAGCTCCCGCCCTCACGCCCGAAGAGGCGCTCCAGGCCTTCACCCTCATGCCTGGGTTTAAACTGGAAATCGCCGCCGCCGAACCCCTCGTGCAAGATCCGGTGGCCATGACCTTCGGTCCCGATGGTCGCATGTGGGTCGTCGAGATGCGTGGTTACATGCCCGATCTCGACGGCAACGGCGAAGACGCCCCCGTCGGTCGCGTGGTGGTTCTGACCGATCGTGATGGCGACGGCCGCTACGATGACTCGCAGGTCTTCGTCGATAACCTCGTGCTACCGCGCGCCATCACCCTCGTCGGCGATGGGGTGTTGGTCGGCGCTCCGCCCGAACTCGCCTTCTGGCGCGATACCAACGGCGATGGCAAAGCAGACCAAAAGACCGTCGTCGCCACCGACTACGGGGTAAAAGTTGATCCCAAGCGACCTTTCCTCGCCAATCCCGAACGCGCGCCCAACAACTTGCTCTGGGCGCAGGACAACTGGATTTACAGCGCGGCCTACACAAAAAAATTCCGCTACAACAATGGCACCTGGGAAACCGCCAGCACCTTCTTTCGCGGTCAATGGGGACTCAGTCAGGATAACTTCGGTCACCTCTTCCATGGCTCCAACAGCGACCCGCTGCGCGTCGATATCATTCCCTCCGATTATCTCCAACGTAACCCCAACCTTCGTTACCTCGCCGGGACCAATGTCAATGCGGCCGAAAATTTCTTCGTCTGGCCCATTCGCGTCAACCCCGGCATCAACCGCGGCTATCGCCCTGATTTTCTGCGCGACGGCAAACTCAAGGAATTTACCGCGGCTAACTCACCCTGGGTGTATCGCGGCGACCTCATGCCAGAATTTTATGGCAACGCCTTTGTCGCCGAGCCTTCGGCCAATTTTATTCGCCGCACAATCCTCACCGCCGGCCAGGGCACACTCATCGGTCGTAACGCGTATCAACAACAGGAATTCATCGCTTCCACCGACGAACGTTTTCGTCCGGTTGGTTTCACCACCGGTCCGGATGGGGCCCTTTACTTCATCGATTTTTACCGCGGCGTCATTCAGCACCGGATCTCGCTGACAAGTTACCTGCGCAAACAAATCGAATCTCGTCACCTGGCTGACCCCCAACATCTCGGTCGCATTTACCGCATCGTCCCCAGCGATCGCCCGACCCCACGGCTTACCCCATTCCCCACGCTGACCCCCGCGCAATGGGTCGAGCGACTCGCTCATGCCAACTCTTGGTGGCGCGAAACCGCGCAACGGCTCCTCGTAGAAGGCCGCGACGCAACCCTCGCGCCCGCGATCCGTCAGCTGATCCTCACCAGTCCGCAACCACTTGGTCGGATGCAAGCTCTCTGGACCCTCGACGGCATGGGCGCTCTGGATCGCGCGAGTGTCGTGCACGCGTTGACTGATCTTGATCCGATCGTCCGCGCCTCCGCCATTCGTCTCAGCGAACGCTTTTTAAAAGATCCGCGCGGCCGCGCCGAACTCGTGGCCCAACTTTTACCGCTGGCCTCCGCTGCCTCGGCCGAAGTCCAGTTGCAGGCCGTGCTGTCTTTGGGCGAACACGGCGAACTTTCGACTGACCTAGCGCTCGCGGAAATCGTCCGCACCCATCCGCAGAACACCTATTTACGCGAAGCCTTCCTGAGCGGCGTCGGTGAGCGCGAACTGCCGTTATTTGAGCGACTCATCGCAAATCCTGCGTGGTCCCCCGACGATGTGCCCGCAAACTCCCTGCTGGCTGGTCTGGCCAATGGCATCTTTGCTTCGCGCGAAACCGCGCGAATCGAGCGCCTCCTTGCTCTCACGGCTGCCGAATCGCCCGGCAGCGCCCGCGTCGTAGCGTTGCTCAACGGCATGATCGCTGGGGTCAACGGCTCTCGCCGACCGCTGGCTTTTACCCATGAGCCCGCGGGTTGGCACCTCCTCGCGAAAAATCCCGCGCTCGCCGCCGCGCTTGATAAACTAAAGGCGATCGTGGTCTGGCCTGGAAAAGCCGGTCTGGCCGACGTCGCCGCTGTGCCCGCGCTCACTGAGGAGCAGCAACAGCGTTTTGCGGCTGGGAAAATTCTATTCACCGCCGTGTGCGCCTTGTGCCACCAAACTAATGGACGCGGTCTCGACGGACTCGCCCCGCCCTTGCTTGATTCCGAATGGGTCCTCGGCTCCCCTGAACGCGCCGTGCGCATCGTTCTGCACGGCGTTCGCGGTCCCATCAAGGTCGCCAATCGCATCCACGCTGGTGAAATGCCTGCTCAAGGGTATCTCGACGACAACCAGATTGCCTCAATTCTTACCTACATCCGCCGCGAGTGGGGCCACGACGCTTCGCCCGTCGATCCCGCCCAGGTCACAGCGATTCGTGCGGCGACCAAACAGCACAGCGATGCGTGGAGCCAAGAAGAACTCAACCTGATCAAATGAACGCAGCTGGGCTTTTCGATTTCCAAGTTAATGGTTTTGGCGGAGTTGATTTTCAACGCGA
>JBEENF010000434.1:0-3746 GCA_041192325.1 Verrucomicrobiota bacterium | reverse complement strand
CGCGAATGCTCCAGGAGCCCATTGTGCTCGACTACGGGCCGCGCGATCCCGCGTTTGCGAGCGCCTACGGGCCGGTGGTCGGCGCGGAGTTCATCAGCGGCAACGCCGTGAAGATTCTCGTGAATGGCGACGAGTTCTTTCCGGCCATGCTCGCCGATATCAGGCGGGCGCAAAAAACCGTCACGCTGGAGACTTACATCTGGGCGCCGGGACAGATCAGCAACGATTTCATCACCGCCCTGACCGACAGCGCGCGGCGCGGCGTGAAAGTGCACGTTCTGGTGGACGGCATGGGCACGCTCAAGTTTAAGCGGGAAGACGCCGACACCCTCCGCTCCGCTGGCGTGGAATTCGTCAAATACGGGCGCGAGCGTTGGTACGACATCAAGCCCAACCTCAATCACCGCACCCATCGCAAGCTGCTGATCGTCGATGGCCGCATCGGATATACCGGAGGGATGTGCATCGATGATCACTGGCTGGGTGATGCCGAAAACGAAAAAGTATGGCGGGAGACCGGGGTTCGCGTGGAAGGCCCCGCCGTGCGCCAGATGCAGGCCGTGTTCGCCACCAACTGGATGCAGACGACCTCGCATCTGCTGCTCGGCGAGGACTATTTTCCGAAAATCTCCCACGCGGGACCCATCGTGGCGCAATGCTTCCAGAGTGGGCCCGCGGAAGCCCCGGAAGCCGCGCGTCTCGGTTACCTGCTCGCGATCGCCGGCGCGCGGGAAAGCATCGACATCGCCCACGCGTATTTCGTGCCGGATGAACTCGCGATCGACATGCTCGTCGCCGCACGCCAGCGCGGGGTGAAAATCCGTGTCATTGTACCAGCGATCAACGATTCCCGAATGGGACGCGCGGCCTCGCGTTCCCGCTGGGGGCGACTGCTGGAGGCGGGCGCCGAATTCCATCTCTACGAGCCCGCGATGTACCACTGCAAAACCATGTCCGTCGACGGCCTCCTGGTCACGATCGGTTCGGCGAACTTCGACAACCGTTCCTTCGCGATCAATGACGAGGTCACCTTCAACACGATCGACAAGGGCGTCGCCGCCGCCCACCTGAGGATGTTCGAAAACGACCTCAAGCGCTCCCGGCCCTACACCCACGCGGAGTTCGAAGGCCGCCCGTTCTACGTGAAAACGTTCGATCACCTTTCGGGGTTGTTCCGCTCCCAATTCTAACCGCTGCCGCGGCCGGGCCCTGCCCTGCGTTCAGTCCGACCTGCCGCCGGGCACCGTGACAAAACCCGCTTGCGCTTCCGCGGGGTTCGTGTCGTTTCCCCCGCATGTATCCTGCGGCTGAAAACATGCGCAAGCCAGACTGGCTCCGGGCCAAACTGCCGAGTGGTCCCGGCTACACCGCGACGCGCCGACTGGTGGATGAAAACAAACTTCACACGGTTTGCCAAAGCGCGCAGTGCCCGAATCTCGGCGAATGCTGGTCGCGCGGAACCGCCACCGTGATGATTCTCGGCGATATTTGCACCCGGTCGTGTAATTTCTGTGCGATTGCGACCGGTCGCCCCACCGAACTGGATTTGGGCGAACCGGCGCGCGTGGCCGACGCAGTGGCCAAGATGAACCTGAAGCATTGCGTCATCACCAGTGTGGCCCGCGATGAACTGGCCGATGGTGGCGCGGCAGTCTGGGCCGCCACCATCCGCGCCATCCGCCACCGTAATCCGCAGACCGCCATCGAGGTGCTGACGCCCGACTTCAAAGGCAACACCGCTCACGTCGACGTGGTGCTCGATGCCCGTCCCGACATTTTCAATCACAACCTGGAGACCGTGGAGCGCCTGCAGAAACCGGTGCGGGTCCAGGCCCGTTACGATCGCTCCCGCTCGGTACTGCGTCACGCCAAGAGCCGTGGGTTCGTCACCAAGACCGGCATCATGCTCGGGTTGGGCGAGACGCCGGCGGAAATCGAGCAGACGCTGCGGGACATCGCGGCGGACAAAACTGACATTCTCACCATCGGCCAGTATTTGCGGCCCACGCCGCAACACCTGCCGGTGGCGCGCTGGGCTCCGCCGGAGGAATTTATCCACTGGAAGGCGCTGGGGCTCGAGCTGGGGCTGGGAGTGGTGGAAAGCGGCGCGCTCGTGCGCTCGAGCTATCACGCGGACGAGCAGTCGAGAAAATACACGGGCGACGATCACATCAACGACGCCAACGCGCTGGCCAGCGCCTAGACGCGCCGCGTGACGGGCGGAGCGCGCGGGGCATGGCCCCTCCGGCGACGCGTCCCGGTTCCACCGACTCCGGCGGAAAGCGCGCGAAAGTGGCGCGGCGGATGGCCCCGGCGGAATCGGTGGCAAGGAACCAGAACGTGGCACGGGTTCCCACCGTTTGTACACCGCAACGGCTTTTTCATGTCTTTCGCGGGAGTCCTCGGTTAATCACGGGGCATGAAAACACGGCGCGAGATCGTCGAGAACTGGCTCCCCCGCTACACGGGCGTACCGTTGAACAAATTTGGCGACTACATCCTGCTCACCAACTTCGATCATTATTTGAGACTGTTCGCGGAGTGGCATCAAGTGCCCGTCGTCGGCGGCGACAAACCCATGCCGAGCGCCACGGCTGGCGAAATTTCGATCATCAATTTCGGGATGGGCAGCGCGACGGCGGCGACGGTAATGGATCTGCTCAGCGCCATTAAGCCAAAAGCCGTGCTCTTTCTGGGCAAGTGCGGCGGCCTCAAGCATCGCGCCGAGCTCGGCGATCTCATTCTGCCCATCGCCGCCATTCGCGGCGAGGGAACCAGCAACGATTACTTTCCACCGGAGGTTCCGGCGCTGCCCTCCTTCGCGCTCCAAAAGGCCATCTCCACCGCGATCCGGGACCATGCGCGGGACTACTGGACCGGCACGGTTTATACCACCAATCGCCGGGTCTGGGAGCACGACGAGGATTTCAAAAAATACCTGAAGAAAATCCGCGTGATGTGCATCGATATGGAAACCGCCACAATTTTCATGACGGGTTTTCACAACGAAATCTCCACCGGCGCACTGCTGCTGGTCTCGGATCAACCGATGACCCCCGAAGGCGTTAAAACCACGGAAAGCGACCGGCAGGTAGACGAGCATTATGTGAGCGACCACCTGCGCATTGGCATCGCCTCACTGAAGCAGCTCATCAACAACGGCCTGACGGTGAAGCACCTCAAATTCTGACGGGGCGCCGCCGATCCGCGTTCCGTTCACCGGGCCGCCACCTCAAACCAAAACGGCGTGAATACTTCGCGGCCCGCGAGATTCACCTGAGCCCACACCACAAAGCGGCCGCCTTGGGGGATCGTGACTTTGAAATTGAGTTCCGGCCGGCGCAAATCCGGAGGAAGGGCCAGATCTGTTTCGGCGGGGTGAAGATGCGCGAAACCAGTGCGGCCCACATCAAAGGCGACGAGGTGGGCAAACGCGCCCATGACAGGCTGGAGTGGAACGGGACCGGAGTCCGACCGAGAAATGACGAACTTCAAGTCGATGGGCCGCCCCGCCACGATGGGCGTCTGGGCCGGCGTCAACGCATACCGGTAACCGGCCTCGTCCTCCGGGCGCAAACGGATGTCCACCGGCGCAGGCGCGCCCGGGCCGACGGCCAGTTCCGCGCTGGCATAGAGACCGCGTCCGGTGGCGGCCGGCGTAAAATCCGCAAACACCCGATACGCTCCTGCAGCGCGGGGCGTGAAGGCGAATTCCCATTCTCCGGGCGACCGCGTGGGCCGGGGAT
>JBEENF010000433.1:0-3752 GCA_041192325.1 Verrucomicrobiota bacterium | reverse complement strand
CACCTTTCCGCCCCGCCATCAGAATTCGGCGAATTCCTGGAGCCCCGGAAAAAAACCCGATGCCGAGAGCGAAGCCGCAAACGCGAATGCCTTCGACCATTGGAATGTGGTGCTGGCGCAATCGCTGCACCGCGAACTGCTGGACCGGCTCAAGGCTCCGGATCGCGGCAAAAAGCTGATGCATCTCGCGGTTTTGCGGCCGCTAAAGTGCCCCGGGGTGCTTGTCGAATGCGGCTTTCTGACGAGCGATGTCGAAGCCGCAAAAATCGCTACTCCCGCTTATCGGCAGGAAATAGCGGACGCGCTGAGTGCAGGAATTCGGAGCTATATCAAAGAGGTCGAGGCGGCCGGTGCGGCCTTCCCGCCGAAGGCGGAGATTGGGTCCACCGCAAGTCTTGCCAAGGGTTAACCCCTCCTTTTCCGGCCTCATGAACTCTGTGCATCGCCGCTTTCCCCCCGCCATTATTTTCCTCGCCGCCATTCTGGCGGTGCCGCGTCTGCTCGCGTGGGATCACGGTGGGCATACCTTGGTTAACTTGGTAGCGCTCGCCTCGCTTCCAGTGGACTTTCCGGAATTCGTGCGCACGCCGGCTAATGCCGAGCGCATCGGCTTTCTCTCCGGAGAACCGGATCGTTGGAGCCACGCGCTCGATCTTCCCTTGCGACACAAGGACTGGCTCGACCACTTTTGTGACCTCGAACAGATCCCGGCCGCCGGTCTGGATTTTTCCACCTTGCCCTCGTTTCGCTACGACTTCGTGGTTGCTTTTGCCGCCGCGCGAGTGGCACGGCCGGGAAATTTCCCGCTGATCGATGCCAAAAGGAATAGCGATCATACCCAACAGTGGCCCGGCTTTCTGCCTTGGGCTGTCGCCGAGAATTACGGCCGGCTGAAGGCCGCATTTTCATCCCTCAAGGCGTATGAGGAACTTGGCACTAAGGAAGAGGTCGCGAACGCCCAAGCCACGGTGGTGTATTGGATGGGGGTACTGGGCCACTATGTCGGCGATTGCGCCCAGCCGTTGCACACCACCAACCATTACAACGGTTGGGTCGGAGAGAACCCGAACGGCTACACGACTTCCAATCGGTTTCACACTTGGGTTGACAGCGGATTTCTCAACAAGGCGGGAATAACCTCGGGCCGAAAAGTTCCGGCAGTTTCTCCGGCGGCGCCGATTTCCCTAACGTCCCCGGCGGAGGGTCGCGATCCCGTGTTTGTGGCTGCGCTGGAGTTTATCCGCCGGCAGCATCGATGGGTGGAGCCCCTTTACCAGATGGAGAAGGCGGGTAAACTTGGCCTCGAGCAACAACCGGTGACGGACGAGGCGCGCGTTTTTTTCGAGCGCAGGCTGCAGGAGGGCAGCGAAATGTTGGGTGCGCTCTGGCTCACGGCCTGGCGCGCCGCCCCGCGGGAGGCATTCTTGCGTGGTGTTTTGCTTAAACGAAACGCGACGACGGCCGGAGGCACGACCATCCCATGAGGGCGCGGCCGTTGGGATGAATCTGCTCTCGCTGCTTCTTGTCGCATTAGGAGGCGCGCTGGGTTCAGTGGCGCGCGTCTTGGCCGCTTGGGCTATCCCGGCCAGTCGGCTGGTGTGGGGCACCGTGCTCGTGAACATCGTGGGTTCCTTTCTGGTCGGCTGCCTCATGGCGCGGATTGAACCCATGAATGCCGGCAGCCTGCGTTTTCATAGCTTGGCCGTTCTTGGTTTTTGCGGCGGCTTCACGACCTTCTCGTCATTTAGCTGGCAGACGTTTGAGCAAATGCAAAAAGGCGATTGGAGTGCTGCAATCGCGAACGTGACTCTTTCTGTGGCGCTGTGTCTCTTCGCCACGTGGCTCGGGTGGAGGCTCGGGCGATGAGGTCGCAGGGCTTCGAAGCGAGCGATGGCCGTCCGTGTAAATTAGCTCCGGCGTTCGCATCCGCGCTGTTTGTGTTGCGGGCGCTTACCGTGTTGGCGGTCACCTTGGCGTGCCGGTTGGAAGCGCAGGACGACCGCGCGGCACGCGTTGTCATCCTCGCCAATCTTGACGATCCCGATTCGTTGCGAATCGCGCAGCATTATGCGGCGGCGAGAAAAGTGCCGGTGACAAATCTCATCTCGTTAAAATTGCCGCTGGGGGAGACGATCTCCTGGCGTGAATTCATCGTCACGTTGTGGACACCGCTCCTCGCGCGGCTCGTGCGCGACAAATGGATCGATGCCATTCCGATGGCGGCAAGCGACGCCCTCGGCCGCCAGAAATATGCGGTGTATGGGAATAGGATTGCGGCGCTGGTGGTTTGCCGCGGTGTCCCTTTGAAGATTGCGCATGCGCCTGAGTTGCTGACCGAGGTGGCGCCATTGACTGCCAAAGCGGAATTCCGCACCAACGCAGGAGCAGTCGACGCGGAGCTCAGCCTGTTGGCGGCGCCAAACTATCCCATCACGGCATTCGTGCCGAACGTCCTTTTTCAGAACGAGCGACCCACGGCTTTTGAACTTGGCCAAGTGGTAAAGGTGTCTCGGTTGGATGGACCCACTCCACAGGACGCCATGACGCTGGTGGACCGCGCGCTCGCGGCCGAGCGCGATGGTCTGCTTGGACGGGCTTATGTCGACCTCGCCCGGCGCGATGCCGTCGGCGACGGCTGGCTGGAGAACGTGGTTACCCAAATTGCGGCGCTCGGATTCGACTCGAGCGTCGACCGTGAACCCGCGACCCTCTCCGCAACGGCCCGCTTCGACGCGCCCGTGCTCTACTTTGGCTGGTATGCGAGTGATCTGAACGGACCGTTTGCGCTGCCGGGATTTCAATTTCCGCCCGGGGCCATCGCCCTTCATATTCACAGTTTTTCGGCCAGTTCACTCCGCGTTTCAAACGGCGGTTGGACCGGGCCCTTGGTGGCCCGCGGAGTGACGGCGACGGTGGGGAATGTCTACGAGCCGTATTTGCAGTTCACCCACAGGCCCAACCTCTTCCTGCGCGCGCTCGCCCGCGGCGCCACCTTGGTGGATGCAGCGTATTTCTCGCTGCAGGCACTGAGTTGGCAGGCCGTTTTGATCGGTGATCCGCTTTATCGTCCGTTTGCAGTATCAGAACAACAGCAACTGGATCGGCTCGGCCAGTTGCCCGCCCGCCTCTCCGGCTACGCGGTGTTGCGGCGGATGAGACAACTCGATGATGCCAAGCGCGGGGACGAGGCGATTAAGCTCGCGATCTCGGCCCAGCGCGCTGTCCCCAGCCTCGCGGTGGGAGTCGCGCTGGCGCAAAGGTTGCGGCTGGCCAATGACCCTGAAGGCGCAGCGCAAGCGCTCGGCTTCGTCCCTTTGTTAAGATCGTTTCGACCCGACGAATGGGCGTTGGCGCGCGAGGCGGCAAATGTGCTCCAAGCGTGCGGCCGCCTGGTTCGGGCGTTGGAAGCCTGGCAATTGCTGCTCACCGAAAAAACGATGCCTCCGGAGTTTCGGTTGCCTTGTCTAAGGGAAGCCAGCGCTGCGGCCATGGCGGCGCAGAACCCTGCGCAATCCACGGCCTGGGACAAGGAGGCCGCTGAATTGACCGGCGAGGCCGCGAAGAAGTAAGTTCCGCTCGCGCGGACGTGACACCATCTCCCGCACGAAAACGCGTGGACGGTCTAATAACCCTTGTCCCAGCGCGGTTCGATGTTTTCGGCCAGTGATTCGGAAACCCAGACGTCGGTGCGCAGCGTTTGCAGGATCGATTCCGGCACCAGCGGCGTCACCGGTCCGTGGAGCACGAGTCGG
>JBEENF010000432.1:0-3753 GCA_041192325.1 Verrucomicrobiota bacterium | reverse complement strand
GGAACATGGAACCTCGCCGCGCGGTTTATTGGCGCGCCTTCCGCTGCCAGCGCCCGCAATTCGGCCCTGTTGTCCGGCGCCCTTTATCTGGTGTGGCCGCTCTTTCTCTTCTTTCCCATGTGGGTCGCGCCGCTATTGCTGCCCAATTTGGCCGATCCGAGTCAATCCTACGTGATCCTCACGCGACAATTCCTGCCGGCGGGCCTCGTAGGATTGGTGCTGGCCTCGATGTTTGCGGCGACCATGTCGATGACGACCTCGGATACTAATACGATTTCGTCGGTAATCACGCGGGACATCCTGCCAGTGATGTCCCGTCGTTTTCGGGGCCTCGACCAACGCCAATCGTTACGCCTCGCACGGCTTTGCACGCTCCTGTTCACTTTTTTAACTCTTCTCGTGGGAATCGAAGCGGAGCGCTTTGGCGGCGTCTTGGGGCTGGTCATCTCCTGGTTCGCGGCGCTGATCGGACCTGTCTCCGTACCCATGCTGTTCGGCTTGCTTCCGGCTTTTCGCCATGCGTCCGCCGCCGCCGCCATCGCGTCCATCCTGGCTGGATTCGGCGCGTTCACTTTGACCGCCTACGGACTGAACGTCAGTCAGGGCGTGCGATTGATTGCGCCCATAGCGACGTCCCTGCTGGTCTTTACCGCGATGGCTTGGCTAAGCCGTCACCGTCCCGTGCCTGCGCCGGTGGAGGAACTCATGCGAGGCCTCGCGGGGTCAATGCCGAATAAGGCTGGTTGAATCTGCATCGTACCCATGTCGAATTCCCAAGTGAGCGGCAGCATGCGTCCGGACCCCGCCAGCTGGCGCGAATTATCCGCAGCCTATCAGCCGCGAGCCCGCTCGGCATTATCTGATTCGATCCTGCCATTTTGGTGGCGAACGATCGACGGGCAAAACGGCGGCGTATTCAATTGCTGGAATAATTCTGGCACACACTTGGTCAGCCGGGACAAGTTCACCTGGTCGCAGGGACGTTTTGCGTGGTTGTGGTCCCGATTGGCCGAAGTGACAGCACGCGGCGTGTTGCCCGGCAATTCCGATCAGTTTGCCGCGCAAGCCGGGAAGACAGTTCGATTTTTGGAAAACCATGCGTTCCTCGAGGATGGCCGTTGCGCGTTCGTGCTTTCCGAGTCGGGTGCAATCAAGGAGCTCAATCCAACCGTCGGAAAAGCCCCGAGTATCTACGCCGATTGCTTTGTCGTAATGGGATTTGCGGGGTTCGCGGAAATCAGCGGCGACCGCGCCGTCTTGGATTCTGCCTGGAGGCTGTTCGAAAACATCGAACGCCGGCTCCAACGCGGCGGTTTTCCAACTCATCCGGATCCCATTCCGGAGGGCCACGCGTCGCATGCGATCGCCATGATTTATCTCAATGTGGCTCTCGTGCTCCATGCCGCGTGCGAACGCTTGGCCGATCACCGCGCCGCGGAAGCGTGGGCTCGCGCCATTGCTGCGGCGGCGCGCATTTTCGATACCTTCGTCCTGCCTGGCGGGCGAGTGGCGGAGTTGCGGCCTCCGACAGGCGCCAGCGACGACACGCTGTTATGCCGGCACATTAATCCCGGCCACGCGCTCGAAGGTCTATGGATGCTTATGACGGTGGCCGCTCGTGAAAAGCGCGCAGATTGGATGGCGCGAACCAGGGAAGCCACGCGGTTTGCGCTCGAACGAGGTTGGGACGACGTGCATGGCGGCATTTTGCACTATGTTGATGCTGACGGTGGTCCGCCTCGCGGCGTCACTGGTGACTCCATCTATGAAGCGTCGGTTCGCCGCACTTGGGATACCAAGCTCTGGTGGGTCCATTCCGAGGCGCTTTACGCCTCGCTTTTGTGCTACGCGCAAACGGGCGACGCCACCATGCGCAGCTGGTTTGAGCGGCTCTGGGAGTACTCCTTCCGCGTTTTTCCTCAGTCCGATCCCGCCATCGGCGAGTGGATTCAGATTCGCGATCGCCAGGGTGAGCCACTGGACCAGGTGGTTGCGCTTCCGGTGAAGGATCCCTACCATATCGCCCGCAATCTGATTCAAATTTTAGAACTTTGTTCAACCGACCTGCCGACTAGCTCGCCATGAATACTTCAAGCTTCATCGATGCCCCACCGGCGCCCACTCGTCCCGTGCCGTCGCCTTGTCTCGGCTGGGCCTTGATCGGCCAGGAAGAGGAAGAACTGGTGCTCCAAGTGTTGAGGAGCAAAGCGCTCTTCCGCTACTACGGACCCGACCCAAAATCGCCTCCCCCCATGGTGGCCACACTGGAACGGGAATTTGCGGCGATGGTTGGAACCAAGTTCGCCTTGGGCGTCACGAGTGGAACCGCCGCTTTGGAAGTGGCTTTGGGAGCCCTTGGAATTGGCCCGGGCGATGAAGTGATCGTGCCCGCATGGAGCTGGGTTTCTTGTTTCACCGCCATCGTTCGGGTCGGTGGAAAACCGGTGCTCGCGGAAATAGACGAAACGCTTTGTCTCGCTACTGGCGAAATCACGCGGCTACTCACACCGCGCACCAAAGCGGTCATCATAGTTCACTTTCAAGGTGTCTCCGCGGATATGGAACCGCTGATGCGGGAGGCGCGCAGCGCGGGCATCGCGGTACTCGAGGACTGCGCCGAGAGCCCCGGGGTTTTCTATCACGGTCGCCGGATTGGCTCCTACGGCGATATCGCCGTTTTTAGTTTCCAGCAGCAAAAGACGATCACCAGCGGAGAGGGCGGCATGGTGGTAACGAATGACCCCAAATTATACGAACGCGCTGTTCGGATGCACGACATCGGCCAGTTCCGTGATTTTCACACCTCGCAGGCCCAGGCACAGGAGCCCGCTTTCTGCGGCAGCCAGTTTCGCATGTCCGAATTGACCGGGGCGGTCGCGCTGGCTCAATTTAGGCGCGTCGACCAGATTCGGTCCCATTGCCGCAGGTTGACGGCCCGGCTCTTGGACCAAATCGGCCGACTGCGTGGCCTGAAATTTCGTCGTATTCCCGATCCTGACGGCGATTCAGGTTTTGAAACTTACTTTTGGGTCGACACCCCGGAGCTCCGGGAGGGATTCCGCTCCCGGCTTCAGGCGGCAAAAATTCCGTGTCAGCAGATGACAGGCACGTACGCGCAGTATCGCCGGTCGTATGTGGAGACGGGTCTCGCGCATGCCCGCAGCGCAAGTCCGTTTCCACTGGGAGCAAACTGGCCCACCGCAGCGTATCGCGCCGAGAGTTTCCCGCGCACGGAAGATCTTATTCATCGCTTTGTCGTGATTCCTGTCGGCGTCACTCACACTGAAGCCGACATCGACTATATCGCCGAGGTCCTCCGGTGGAGTCACGGCTCACTCGGTCTGGCCTAACCCAATTTAGACCAGCAACCTTTTGATGGCAGACGTGAATATCGCGTCGGCCTCTTCACGGCAAAATGCCACGCTGACTTCATACCCGCCAGCCGGGTACTCTTCCCGCGTCGGCACATACCACAGACCGTCGTCGCCGTAAGCGGCCACGACAACGGCGCGACCCGGGCAAATTGCCCGTGCTCTCAGTTGGTATTCGATAAACATTTCGCCCGGCAGGTGGAGCACGGAAATGTCGTTCAACCGCAGCTGGCTCAATATCAGGGGCGTGCCGCGGTCTGTTCGTCGCCACCAGCTGAGACGAAACGCGGAAAGCAGGCGGTCAACAAACGCACGGTTGGAATCCGCGACCGTCGCTTCAAGGTCGGCGCCACTCCGGCCAAGACTGGGCGGCGGCAACACG
>JBEENF010000431.1:0-3764 GCA_041192325.1 Verrucomicrobiota bacterium | reverse complement strand
CTCGGGGCGGGGATTGCGCCCCCGGTATTCGAAAAGTTCAGGCAGCGGTTTATCGACGAGGGGCATGGTTCGGGAGGGGTTTTGGATGAGTCTGCTCGTTGCGATCGAATTTTCGTGCGGCGAGGGGAGTTTTCAAAATACGCGGACCAGTGAACGTGGTCCCACATCGATGTAATCTGCGGGCAAATCCAGGCTGCGCACCAGCCGGCCGTCTTCGTCGAACACGCCCACGCGACCGGAAGATCCGAGCGCCGCAGAGATGGGCGCGTAAAACTCGCGCCGTTCCGAATCGAAAGCCAGCGGCCCGGCGAGTTCACGGCTAACGACGATACTTTGGGTCTCACGGCCCCTGAGATCATAACGCGTGATCCGGGTCGCAGGATTTCCATGCAATACGCAGAGGACATCCCGCCCCGCATCGTACGCGATGCCACGGACGAACGCGGGGGAGTTTTCGAGCGTGATCACGCGAACGATTTTCCCGAGCCGCGTTATTTCAAGTACCCGGGATTCGAGGGGAATGCTCAGAAAGACGTGCCCGTTGCCCGGTTTGATGGTGAGGTCATCCCCGCCGCGGGCGGGTGCTACCTCGATCTTGAACTCGCGCTTCACCGCTTGTGCGGGACGATCGACGACGCGGATACGATCCCCCGGTGAGAGGCGAAGAAAAAAATGATCCGTAAAGGGATCGTAGGCGAAGCCGACCAGGTTTTCGTTTGCGTCAATAAAGCTCGGGGCCTTTCGCGCGCCGTGTCCGCCCGAGTCGTGAACGGCCGTCAAATTGGCGCGGCTGATGGAATAGAGGTGAAGGGTGCCAGGCGTGGCGCAGCCGCCTGCAACGAGAATGGCTATACTCCACGCCAGCAGGCGGGCCACTCCGCACTTGCGGATTCGCGTTGTAATCGCTCCGGCGCGGCGCGTGATTCGCCGCATGAGAGTCGCGTTCATCAGTGGCACGAGCATTGTCAATTCGACCTTGTTTTCGACATGGGACGTCAAGACGGTCGAGACGAAATACGGGCCGGTAACGTACAAAAGTCGCGGCGATCACGTCTTGATCAACCGCCATGGATACTCGTATCCCCTGCCGCCCCATTCAATAAACTATCGCGCGAATATCTCGGCCCTGGCCGATCTGGGTTTCGAGAACGTCGTATCACTGAATTCTGTGGGTTCGCTCAAGAAGGAGCTGCCCCCCGGCACTTTTGTGTCGTGCGCCGACTACGTGTGTTTTCAGCAGGGGCCCATGACGTTTTTCGACTACGAGCTGAAAGGCGGGGCTCCCGTGATCGCAAACAATCTCATTCCAACACTGATTCGCGAACTCGCGCCGGAATTTACGATCCAGCCGGAAAAGGTGTATGTCCAAATGCGGGGACCGCGGTTTGAGACCAAAGCGGAAATCAGAGTGATCAGAAATTGGGGGGATGTCATCGGGATGACCGCCGCGCATGAGGCCGATCTCTGCACCGAATTGGAGTTGCGCTATAACAGCCTCGCGCTGGTGGATAATTACGCCAACGGCCTGGAGGGAACGGAAATCGACTTCGCGAAGTTCAAGGAACTCGTGAAAGACAACCAAGGGCGGGTGAATCGCCTTTTCACCCGGCTTTTGGAGATATTGGGATAACGCATCACTGGTTTATTAAATGCGGCGGAAATCGCATGCCGCTGCTTGAGGGCCCGAGCCAACGCGTTAAGCTTCCATCCCGGAAAACGATCGCCGGGGCTTGATTCGGCGCCAAACGTCGTTCTTGAATGGGTTCGATTCGTCTGAATGAATGGGAATAGTTTCCTAAATTGTTCTGCGCGCGCGGCCGCGAATTGTCCGCTCTTTACTAACCTCAACTCCACTATGAATCCTTGGACTCGGAAAGACTTCCTTAAAGCCTCAATGGTTGGCGGCGCTGCCGCACTCGCCGGCCGGACGCGCATGTATGGCGCGACTGCCCCCAAAGGCAGTGCCAATGGCGATATCCGCATCGCGGTGGCCGGCATTAACGGACAGGGCGGCGGCCATGTGAAGACTTACTACAAGATGCCCGGCACCAAGCTCGTGGCGCTGTGCGATGTCGACAGCACGCTACTCGCGAAGCGGGTCGACGAATCCGAAAAGGCAGGAAGCAAGGTCACCGCGTATCGCGATTTCCGCAAGCTTCTCGACGACAAGACGGTCGATTCGATTGTGATGGCGCCGCCGAATCACTGGCACTCGCTGATGACGATCTGGGCCCTCCAGGCGGGCAAAGACGTTTATGTCGAAAAGCCTCTCTCGCACAACGTGTGGGAAGGTCGCCAAGCCGTTGCCGCGGCGCAAAAGTACAACAAGAATATCGTGGTGGCGGGAACTCAGAACCGTTCCTCGCTCGATATCATGGCTGCCATCGAATACGTCCACTCTGGACAGATCGGCAAAATTCAGTGGGTGCGCGGCCTGTGCTACAAAGCCCGTGAGAGCATCAGCAAGACCTCGGGTCCGCAGCCGATTCCCGCGAACATCGATTACGAGCTCTGGACGGGCCCGGCTGATCTTACTCCGCCGCGCCGCAACAGCCCCGCGCGTGGCCCCATTCATTACGACTGGCACTGGTTCTTTAATTATGGTGGCGGCGATATGACCAATCAGGGCATCCACCAGATGGATATCGCCCGTTGGTTCCTGCGCGAAAAAGGCCTGCCTAAAACGGTGCAGAGCTTTGGCGGTCGCTTTGGCTACATCGACGATGCGGAAACGCCCAATACCTTGGTGTCCGTTTTCAATTATGAAACAGCGCCGTTGATTTTCGAAACTCGAGGATTGCCGATGAAAACCGGCATGAAGGCCATGGACCATTACCGCGGCGCGCGCGTGGGCGTCGTGGTGCAATGCGAAAACGGTTACGTGACGGTTGACGAGACCGGTACCGCCATGATCTACGGCAACGACAAGAAGGTGATCAAGAAGCTCGCCGAGGGCGGCAGCAGCCAGCACCGCGTGAACTTCGTGAAGGCGATGCAATCGCGCAAAGTCGTCAATGGACTCATCGAGGAATGTCATTACTCCTCGGCGCTGTGCCACCTTGGCAATGTTTCCTACCTCGTCGGCGCGGAGAAATCCAATATCCAGCTGGCAGAGGCGATCCGGTCTGACGCGAATTCCAAGGACTCATTCGCACGCATGCTCGATCACCTGAAGGCGAATGATGTCGACACCACGGGCACCAAGACCGTGCTTGGGCCGCTATTGAACATCGATGGCCGCAACGAAAAGTTTGTCGGCGGCGACAAGACCATTCTCGCGGCGGCAAATAAGAGCACAATCCTGAAGCGCGAGGGTCGCGGCCCCTTCAAGATCCCGGTGATTCAGAGCGGTCCGGTCGCCGTTTCGTAAACACCGTTTTAGCTTGAGGCGGCTTTCGAGGGTTGAACTGGCGTTACCGGTTTAACTCTCGATAAGCCGCCTCTTTTTTTATGTTCAAAATACTCATTGTCAGCCTCAGCGCGCTCTACCTGATCAATGGCCCGGCTCAAGCGGCGTCGCGTGAGCAGAGTGTCGGGACGCGAAACGGGGTGGTCGTTTCGTCGTCGGACTATGCGTCCGATATTGGAGCGGGCATCCTGGCCAAGGGAGGAAATGCCGTGGACGCTGCGGTGGCTACGGCCTTCGCACTGGCCGTGACCCATCCCAGCGCGGGAAACATTGGCGGCGGCGGGTTTATGGTGGTGCGCACTCCCGACGGGCAGGCGACCACTTTCGATTATCGTGAGGTGGCGCCGGGAAAGGC
>JBEENF010000430.1:0-3773 GCA_041192325.1 Verrucomicrobiota bacterium | reverse complement strand
CCCAGCCTTGGGTAAGCGCTCTGATCCAGAGCAATCCCGGGCTTTACCGGTTAATCTACGATTGGAATCTCTACCCGCACCGCTGGGCGTTGCCCGAGCGACTGAATCCCAATCGCCTGCCTGAATCGTTGGTCGCCGTCCTCGAAAAATCTCCCCGGGGCCGTAACCGGCTAAGTTCGCACCATCGGGCGAACCTGAACCTCGACCAAACCTTCTGGGATTTTGAACTCCCGCGGCGCCGGATCGCACTGTTGCCCGCCGCCTCCCTAGCTCGCCTGGCCTCTTTCGCCGGAGCCGCGTGGAACGCCCCCACGCTGGCCCGGATCGTATCCCAGAAAGCCTATCTCGAGCTGGCCAGCATCATTGGCGCCGATGCTTATGCCTACGCCCTCCACCGCGGCCGGAGCCTGGTGGCCGCGGCCGGCTTATTGCTCCCCGCGGTTCGGGAAAGTCCCGCTGCCACCGTCACCCACTCAGGTTGGAATATGCTGGCGACCGTCCTCGACGGCGAAGACCCGGCCCTGATTAACCGATTCCGACTAAAAACACCGGTGGCCGTCAGTCTCGGGCCCGTCGGAAGGTCCGAACTTTCGCCCTTCCAAGCTTGGACCTTCCTGCAGCCAATTATGGCCGAACAACTCCCTCTGGAGGACAACCGATGCTTTGCCTGAAGAATCCCGAGAGCGACCTTCTGACCCAGGGCCCCGTCCTGAAAGCGGTGGACTACGCCGCTTCGCTGGCCGCCGCGGATCTCATCGCGAAAGCCCAGCTTGAGGCCGCTCGCATCCAAGCGGAATCCGAAGAGGGCTATCGCCAACAGAAAGAACGTGGCTATCAGGACGGATTGGAGCAAGGCAAGGCCGAGATGGCCGAGCAGGTCGTCGCCACCCTCGGGCAATCCACCGTGTATTTTTCCAAGATGGAGGAAACCCTGGTCGGGGTGGTCCTCAAAGCGGTGCGCCGCATCGTCGGCGAATTTGACGATAGCGATCGCGTCGCTCGCATTGTCCGCCAAGCCCTCGAACTCTTGCGCAACCAAAGCACGGTGCGGCTCAAAGTATCGCCAGCCCAGACCGAGCAACTGCAGGCCCGGGTGGAGGGGCTGCTCGCAACCTTTCCCCGCATTCAGTTTCTCGAAGTTAACGGCGACCCTCGCCTCCCGCTCGACGGCTGTATTCTGGAGACCGAGTTTGGCGTGATCGACGCCTCGGTGGAAACTCAACTGCGCGCCATTGAGAAGGCCCTCATTCAAGCATTAAAATGAGCGCGCCAAGAATCGACGCCGCTACGTTCTCGACTCGGCTGACCCGCGGGGTCGACCAGGCCGAACTGTTGGAGCTTCGCGGCCGCGTCGTTAAGGTGGTAGGCACCATCGTCAAAGCGCATGCTCCCGGCGCCAAAATCGGCGAGCTCTGCGCTCTCCGCAATCCCTGGGAAACCCACCAGATCCTGGCGGAGGTCGTCGGGTTCGACCAGAATCTCGCGCTCCTCACTCCCTTGGGTGAAATCGTCGGCTCCTCGTCCTACACCGAGGTCATCCCACTGGGCGAAGTACATCGGGTGCCCGTAGGCCCCGGACTGCTCGGACGCGTCCTCGACGGCCTCGGCCAGCCGAGCGATGGCAAGGGCCCGCTTGAAGTGGAGTCTTATTACCCGGTTTACGCCGACCCGCCGAACGCGATGACGCGCCAGCTCATCACGAAATCGATTAACCTCGGCGTGCGGGCGCTCGACGGTCTGCTCACCTGCGGCGAGGGCCAGCGCATGGGCATTTTCGCCGCCGCCGGCGGCGGCAAGAGTACGCTCCTCAGCCAGATCGTGCGCAACACCGAGGCCGAGGTCATCGTGCTCGCCCTGATCGGTGAGCGCGGTCGCGAGGTCCGCGAATTCCTCGAACGCGACCTCGGCGAGGAAGGCGTGAAACGCGCGGTCACGATCATCTCCACCTCCGACCGGCCGTCGATGGAGCGCCTGAAGGCCGCCTACGTGGCCACGGCCGTGGCCGAATATTTCCGCGATCAGGGCAAGAAGGTTCTCTTCTTGATGGACTCAGTCACGCGCTTTGCCCGCGCCCTGCGTGAAATCGGCCTCGCTGCGGGCGAACCCCCGACCCGCCGCGGCTTTCCTCCTTCCGTTTTCGCCACCCTACCCCGCCTGATGGAACGCGCCGGCTGCTCCGCCAACGGTTCGATCACGGCCCTTTATACCGTGCTGGTCGAGGGCGATGACATGACCGAGCCGATCGCGGACGAAACCCGTTCCATCCTCGATGGCCATATCGTCCTCTCGCGTAAGCTCGGCGCGAGCAACCATTATCCCGCCATCGATATCCTGGCCAGCGTGAGCCGGCTCATGACGGCCATCGCCTCGCCCGAGCATCTCCGCAGCGCGGGCCGCATTCGGCAGCTCATGTCCAAGTATCAGGAAGTCGAACTGCTGGTCCGCATCGGTGAATACAAATCGGGCAACGACCCCATCGCCGACGAGGCGATCCGCAAGCTCGATGCCATCAACGGTTTTCTCCGTCAGGGGCTGAAGGAAAATAACAGCTTCCCGGAAACGCTGAAGGCCATGCATCAACTCGTCAAATGAGCGCGTATCCGCTTCAGGACATGGTCCGCGTCCGCACCCACCGCGAGGAACAAGCCTCCCAGGCCGTCACGCGGGCCCGGCGGCTCCTGGAGGAAGCCCGCGCCGTCGTGCTCAAGCTCCAAAAAGAGCTCGACGATTACCGGTCGTGGCGGGTGCAGGAAGAGGGGCACCTGCTGGACAGCCTGATGCGCCGTTTGCTGAAGCTCGGCGAAATCTCCGACGTCCGCCAGATGATCGCGCACTTGCGCGAACGCGAATTTGAAATGATTGACGCGGTCAAGCAGGCCGAAGCTGCGGTGACCAAGGCCGAGGCGCACCTGGAGGAATGCCGTGGCAAACACATCAAAGCCGTGCGCGACCTGGAAAAATTACTGGAACACCGTCTGGTCTGGCTGAGCGAACGGGCCCTCGAGCAGGAAATGGCCGAGGACTTGGAACTCGAAGACTTCTCCTCGCCTCGCCTCGACCGCGAGGCCGCCTAAACCCACCCGATTTTCATGTCTGCCACGTCCCCTCTAACCGGTAGCTCTACCCCCACGCTCAACTGGATTTTGCCCGCCGGGGATGCCGCCGCTGTGAGCGGCGGCGCCACCGCCGGGAGCAGAGGCGCGCCCGGGGAACAGCCGCAAGGCGAAACCCTGGACTCCCGTTTGTGTGCCACGACGCCCCAGGGTAGCCTCGGAGAATTAATCGGCGCCAGCGCCGCCGCCGGTGAGGCCGACGATTCGGTGATGACGCTCGTCTCAGCCTTCAAAAAGGCCATGGCCGGCGAGCCAGCGATCGGTCTGAATCACCCGCTGCTCAGGGCCGCGATCCTCCCGCGGGTCGGCGCCTTCGAATTTGACGTGCGAGAAGCTGCGGTTACCCCAGCGCCAGACGCGCTCGCCATCAGCAGCAGTCCCGTCGCAGCCACCGGTGCCCTGCTCCGGCCCGGCTCCAGCGACGCCCCCATTGCCCTCCAGCCACCCGGTCCCCGCAACCCGGGCTCCGGCGCGGAACCCCAAAGTTCGGATACACCCGCCGGCGTCGTCGGACAAACCCACCGTTTCGAGTCCTCCTCCGCCGGCCAGTCTGCCCCGGAGAGCGAAACCCCCGGCGCCGCCGGGCGGCCGTTGCCGCCCGCCCTCAGCCGCGGTCCCGTCGCAGCCACCGGTGCCCTGCTCCGTCCCGGCTCCAGCGAC
>JBEENF010000429.1:0-3786 GCA_041192325.1 Verrucomicrobiota bacterium | reverse complement strand
CCGCCAAGTACTGCCTTGCTGGCCCACGCTCCCGAATCGGGCCGCAAATTCAGCGGCCTCGGATTTTTGCGGCCGTTGGCGGGGGTTCTTTCCCTGAGCCAAAGACGGTCGCTTTTGGTCGGGCGGTCACCCCGCTCCGGGGCACCTCGCGCCGCCACCGCTGACCAAAGGGTGACGCGGGCCTCCGGCCACGCCCGGGGCGAAGATGCGCCCCCGCCCGGAGTCCGCGCCACATCCGAGAGGTTACCCATGAAATCATCACTGCTCAACATCACCGCCACGTTGTCATTAATTGCGATCGCCCTGGCCGCTTCGCCGAGATCCGCTGCACAGGCAGACCGGTCGCGGGCTCGGGATCCGGCCTCTTCGTCGCGATTGGATATCACGCGAGGCGTACTCATTGCGTCAATCTACGCGGAGGAGCGGAGCCTGCGCCACTATGCGGGACAGACGCTCTGGAACACCGAGGGCGCCGGGTTGGGCACCCTGCGCGACTTCATCGTGCATCCCGGTTCGAACCGCATCCGCTACGCCGTCGTGTCCTCAGGAGGCCTGCTGGGCAGAATTGGCAACAGTCTGCGCCTGGTGCCCTTCGAGGTGATGCAGCACGACGCGGAAAACGATCGCTTGGTGGTGGACATTCTTCACGCGCGCTGGCTCCAGATACCGCCGGTGCGGGATGAAGACTATGTCGCCGATCGATTCCCCATGAACCCGACCCTGCATCAGGAACTGGCGCAACGCTTCGGCTCCGGCGGTTCCTCGTCCACGGCCTCCGCCCCGCGGTCTGCCTCCCCCGGACCCTCCGAATTTGACGGGCTCGTACGCGCCAGCGAAATCCGCGGCAAGACCGTGAGCACCCCGGACTTCACCGTGGGAAGGATCGAAAACATTATTCTCGATCTTAACCAAGGCGTCGCCGCCGCGCTCGTCGATGCCTCGCGGGGGCTGATCGGCACCACCGCGAAATATCTCATTCCGCTGCAGCGGCTCGCGATCGCCAATTCGCGTCAGGATCCGATCACGACGTCGCTCACGCGCGCTGATTTCGACCGGGCGCAGCCAAGCGATTACGGGCTCCAAAATTCCTCCGCCAAAATCGAACGCGCCGAGAACGAGACCCCCGCGCCCACCGGCCGCACCCAGGCGTCAACGCCAGCGCGAGACGCGATGACGGAGTCCGCGCGGGCGGTGCGGCAGGCGCTCGACAACAATTCCTCGCTGGCGCGAGAAAACATTCAGGTCGTTCCAGAAAACGGAAAAATTATTCTGCACGGCTCGGTGCGCAGCCAGCGCAGCAAAGACGACATCGAAGAGGCCGCCCGCCGCGCCGCGCGCAACGGCGAGGTCGAGAGCCGGATCACCGTCGAACGCTGAAGCAGCGGGCGCAGCACCGGCTGCGCCCGAAGGCGGACGGATCAGGCCGGAGTAATTTCCCAGCCGCGGCGGTATTGCTTGGTCAGCAGCCCGTTGGCCAGGGAGTTGTTTTTGACCCGGCAATTCTCGGCATCCCACTCGAGAAGGGCCGCCGTGCGCGTCTCCAGATCGTCCTCCGGCTTCTTGCCCCGGCGCGGTTTCGGAATTCGCGGCACGCGCGTGGCCACATTGCCGAGCTGCACGGTTTCCGCCAGCGGTCCGGCATAGTGAAAGCCATCGCTGGTTTTGCCGCCCTGCAGAATGGCGTCGATCCAACTGTGCCAGTGGTTCAACCCGACCACGTCCTTCGGATAGACGAAGCTCTTGAATTTTTCCTGCGGGTACAGTCGCGGAGCCGAATAATGAGGCAGCACCATGTTGCCCAACTCGCCGATGAACAGCGACCCGCTGCGCGGCAGATCGAGATCCCCGGGCAATTGCGCCAACTGGCGCGTCGGACGCAACCCGCCGTCCGTCCAGGTGACCTTGAGGGTGGACCCCGCCGTCAGGGCGTTGCCCGGGAAAACGTAGTGGACCGTTTCCGCCGTGGGCCAAATATGCCGGTTGATGCCGGTATTGTCCGCCGATATCGTGAGCGGCGCATTCAGCCGCAGCGAGGTAAAGACCGGATCCAGAATGTGGCAGCCGAAATCGCCGAGCGCGCCACTGCCGAAATCCTGCCAGTCGCGCCACGCAAAGGGATGATAAACGTCCGGCGCGTACTCGCGCATCGGCGCGCAGCCGATCCAATGATCCCAGTTCATGCTCGCCGGCGCGCGCCCCGGCGCCGGCGGTTCCAGCAATCGCGAATATTCATTGCCGCTCACGCCCACCCAGGAATGGACTTCACGCACCTTGCCGATGGCGCCGTCCTGAATCAGCCGCGTCGCCAGGCGGTACACGAGGGCCGAGTGGATCTGGTTGCCCATCTGGGTCACCAGATTCTTCTTCTCCGCCCACTTCCGCATCTGCCGGATTTCCCACACGGTGTGGGCGAGCGGCTTCTGACAATAGACGTGCTTGCCGCGCTTCATCGCCTCGATCGCCACCATGGCGTGCATGTGATCCGGGATCGCGATATTCACCGCGTCGATCGAACTGCCCAGCTTGTCGAACATCACGCGGAAGTCCGCAAAATGGGGAACACCCGGCGCGGCCGCGTCGGCCTTTCCGAAGTGCGTGCTGTCGATGTCGCAGAACGCGACGTACTGCATCTTTGGATGCGTCACGATGCTGCGCAGATCCGAGAATCCCATGCCATCGACCCCGACGGCGGCGACCTGGACCTTGCCGTTCGGCGCGGCGGCCCGCACGACGGCCGGAAAGCCGATGGCCGCTCCGGCCAGCCCGGCCTGCTTGAGAAAAGTGCGACGCGAGAGCTCGGTATGCATGGGGAGTTGGGGATCGGACCGTGGAGAGGAAGCCGTTGAACTTAGGGAAGGGGGTGGAGTTCGATGCCGCGATAGAATATTTCCGCGCCTTCGGATTGGAAGAGAATCTTGCCTTGGGTGAGCGAGCCTTGGAAGCCTTCGTTCACCTTAACCCCGTTGAGGAAGTAAACCACGTCCCCGCCGCGGCAGATGACCTCGATTTTATTCCACTGCCCGGAGGGCTTCTCGACATCGCGTGGTCCGCGAAACCCGAGCACATCCTTCCAGGCCGGATCGCGATATTGCCAGTCCAGCCGGCCTCCGACGAACTTCGTCAACGTGCCCGTGGGGCTCCATGCTTTTTTCCCGGGTTCGACCGCCACCCTCATCTCGGGGCTGCTGCGCAGCCCCGCGCGATCGAAGCCGCCCACCAAAAGCATGTCGCCGGTGCCGCCGTCGATGATCTGGTACTCGACCGATTTCATCCAGGCGCCGTCGAACCCTTTCGCGTAATTGCCGTCCTCGCCGGTGCAATGCAGCAGCAGGCCGGCATCGCGCGTCCGATCCTTGCGCGTTCCCCACGTGGCGAGCCCCCAGCGAAATTCCAGGACGAGGCGGTAATTCGCATATTCCTCCCGCGTGACGACCCCGCCATAAAACTGCCCGCTGGAACGGATGGCCGGCTTGCCGTCGATGCAATCGACGACGGTAAACACGCGATCAGGATCCTGATGCCGGCCCGACGCGGGAACCCACGTGTAGAAATTCGTCAGGTCCTTGCCGTTGAAAAGCACGATGGTTGCTTTCGGCGTGATGGCCGGCCCCGCCTCGACCGCGGGAGCAAAGGCCCCGGCGGCGAAAGCAATGGGCCAGGCGAGCGCCCGAAACCCGACGGAGAAACCAAGGCGGAACGTTGGCATGGGGAGGGGAGAAGGGACCACGCGATCACTTGACCTGCAATTGGGAAACGTCGGTGGGCGAGAGCGGGCGAGTAAACATC
>JBEENF010000428.1:0-3791 GCA_041192325.1 Verrucomicrobiota bacterium | reverse complement strand
TTGGAAAGGTGCGAGCACTGCGACTCATGCCGGCCCGCCCCTCAACGCCTCCCCAGGGCGGACGCTGAAAATTGAGCGACCAATCGTGGCGTGAATCACGGCGGGTTCGGGCCGCCGCCGTGTTCTTCGATTTGGTTCCGTCGTCTGTCATGGCCCGCCCCCGACGCTTCTGCAGCGGAAGGGTCGATCATCGGGCCGCTCCCCGAGGCCCCCCGCGGCACCCACTGTCGTCGGTCGCAGCCACGATTCCATGGGGGAGCGGGGCTTACCCTTTTGATTTGCCGCCTGAGCTTCGCGACCACCGAGTGACCAGCCAGCGGCTGACTTGGGATCGCCTGAGATCGCGAGCGATTTACCGGGGCACGAGACCGCAACCACGGCATGGCCCCAGGCCAGCCCTGGTGGCGGGATCTGGCGGGTTTTGCCGATGGGTGGCGGCCGGCTTTTCCCAGTCCGCCACCGCGGCCGTGGAGCGGGCGCATCTGCCAAGGCGTCGGTCAGACCGGGCGACCGCGTACCGGGGTGACCGGCGATCTCGGGTCTGCCCTGCCTTGGGACCGGGATGACGCCTCAACGGGAATCGCGGCGTTTTTTCCCGCTTACGGCCGCTATGTCACGCCCACCGCACCCAACCCGGGCGTCAGAAAACCGGCATGCCGCTCACCCCATCACGAATAAGCGCGCCGGCCTTCGAGTGCGCTCTTCAAAGTAAACGAATCAGCGTACAAAACGCCTCCTCCGCTCGGCAGGCCAAAGCCGATGCGCGTCACCTTCAGCGCCTTCCCTTTCGTCATTTGTTCGGTGAGAAAATGACAGGTCGCCTCCCCTTCCACGTCATTCGGCAAAGCGAGGATCAGTTCGTTCACTTCGCCGGCATCGATGCGCGCCAACAGCGTCGCCAGGTTCAAATCCTCGGGGGCGACGCCTTGGATCGGTGACAGTTTACCGTGCAGAACGTGATAAGTACCTCGATAAGCGCCGCTCCGCTCCAAAGCGACCAGATCGGGCACATGCTCCACGACACACACGACGGAGCGATCGCGCCGCTCGTCCGCGCAGATCGCACAGAGTTCGCCCTCCGAGAGATTACCGCAACGGGAACACCGCCGCACGGTTTGGGCCGCTTCCTGCAACGCGAGCACCAGGGCGGGGAGCCGCGCCGGCTTCTCCACCAACAAATGCAGCGCAATTCGTTCCGCGGAACGAAATCCCACCCCGGGGAGCTGCTTCAGATGTTTCTGCAGCCGTTCGAAAGCCGGCGTCATGGCCCGCGGCCGCGCTCGCCGGCCATCGCGTTCTCTTCCTCGTTGCGGAAACAGCGCGTCACATCATTCCCGGCAGCTGAAACGATCCGGTTACCTTTTGCATCTCGGCTTCGTGATACTCCTTGGCCTGCTTCGCGGCATCTTGCACCGCGGCCAGGATGGCCTCGGCGACCAGCTTGGAGTCCTCTTGCAAAAACTGCGGATCCAGGGCCAGCGACAAAAATTTTCCGCTGCCATTGACCTTGATTTTTACAGCGCCCCCGCCGCTGGTCACCTCGATCTCCCGCGCGTCGAGTTGCGCCTGGAGCGCTTCAATACCGCGCTGCATTTTCTGAGCTTGTTTAACAAGTTTGCCAAGGCCGGCCATGGAAGGAGAAAGGGTTAAAGGTTAAAAGGAAAGTTGAGCGAAACGACCTGAGCTAAAGCGACAACAAACTTGCGTAGCCCTCGCGAAAGGTAGGGTAGCCCGGGCGCCAATCCAAGGCGGCCTTAAGACGCGAATTGGAGATCACGCGATCCGTGCCGTGACTCCGCCGGCCAGACAACGCCTCGGCGGTGAACGTGGGCGGGGGCACGTTTAACCGGGACGCAAGCCACGCCACCACCTCCGTTTTGGCCGCGGGCTGATCATCGGCCACGTTAAAAATTTCGCTGCCAACCGTTGCGGGGGCGACAAAACACGCCCACACCGCCGCCGTGATGTCGTCCCGATGCGCCAAATTCAGCCGGTAATCTCCCGGGCCGGCGATTTCTCCCTGGCGCACCTGGTTCAACAAGTGATGCCGCGCGGGCCCGTAGATGCCGGCGAGGCGTAAGACAAAACAACGCTGATAGGCGGTGGCCGCCTGGCGCAGGAGCGATTCCGCGGTGAGGAGAATTTCCGCGCGTTCACTGCCCCCTGTCGCGGACAATTCGTCCACCCTGGTCCCATCCGCTTGAGGATAGACCGACGTACTACTGGTGTACACCAACGTCCCGACCGGACCCTGCTTTTTTATCCAGGTGAGGATGGAGGCCATCCCTTCGACATAGCTCCGGCGATACGCGTCGGTTCCTCCCCCGCCGGAACTGACGCAGTTGAGCACAAAATCCGGCGCACCCTCCACGCGTTCATGCCAGTCGCTCCCGGCCAGATCCGCCACGACGGTGGGGATCCCATTATTCTGCAAAAATTCCGCCTTGGCCGGATTTCGGGTCAGGGCCGTGACACGCCAGCCGCGGCTAACGGCCGCGCGGGCCATCGCGCTCCCGATGTACCCGCAACCAAAAATCACCAGGCGTTTACTCGAATTTTTTGCGGGTGCATCCAGAGGCATGGGAGTTCATCTCACATACGCCCGGCGTTCTCGCAATCCTCGCGGAAGGATTTGAGGAAATCGCCGCGATCCGCGCCGCTCCGGCGTTACGGTCACTTCCGCCGCTTTTGCAGAGGAGATACCTTCACGACAGGCGGGTATCCTCGGCGCGCGCACCAGGCAGTTCCCGCATCTGTGCCCCTGTATTCCTTTCTGGATACTACGTATCCTTCTTACCCCCGTTTAAGCTTTAGCGAACAAAGTCTTGGGCCCTAATCCGCGCATGGGGCGGAAAGATAACGCCTTCGTAAGCGTTTGCCTTGCAACAGGAAGCGACGGGGCGAAGCTCCGCCAACGCGGGACATTGGAGTCATGAACGAAATCGATTACCGCGGCACGGCGCCGGTGGAAACCATCATTGAAGCCTCGCGGGGCTGGCTGCCGATCCGGTGGCGGGAGCTCTGGGCCTACCGGGACTTGTTTTGGCAGTTCGTAAAGCGCGATTTTTCGACCAAGTACCGGCAGACGCTGCTCGGCCCGTTGTGGTTCATCCTGCAACCCCTGCTGCTTGACCTTCGTTTTTACGGTGGTGTTTGGCCGCATCGCGCGACTGCCGACGGAGTCGGTGCCGCCGGGCCTTTTCTATCTCGGGGGCCTGCTGTCGTGGACCTACTTTGCGCAAACGATGCCGGCCGTCGCCGGGACCTTCACGGGCAACGCGCACCTTTTCGGCAAGATCTACTTCCCTCGCTTGACGGTCCCTCTGGCCCAAATCGCCGGCAATCTCATGGCGCTGGCGCTCCAGTTTCTGACGTTCGCGGGGCTTTGGACCTATTACCGGCTGTTCACTGATTTTGGGGCGCATCCGATGACGAACGTCGGCGGCGCCGTTGGCCTCCTGTGTCTCGCGCAAGTGCAAGTGATGTTGTTGGCGCTGGGCGTCGGCAGCTTGCTGGCGGCGGCGACCGGAAAATACCGCGACCTGCAGCATGTATTGCCCGTGGCGATCCAACTGTGGTTCTACGCCACGCCGGTGGTGTATCCGCTCTCGATGATTTCACCCGAGGCCAAGTGGCGCTGGGTGGCGACGCTCAACCCGATGACGGCGCCCGCCGAAGCCGTGAAGCTCGCGCTGCTGGGCCAAAGTTCCTGGACGCCGGCACTCGCGGCCGGCGCCTGGGCGGTCACCCTCGGTGTGCTGGTGCTCGGACTCTCGTCCTTTTCCCGCGCC
>JBEENF010000427.1:0-3813 GCA_041192325.1 Verrucomicrobiota bacterium | reverse complement strand
CGACCGCCGGCGTCGGTCCCTTGCGGTTTTTCGGCAAATAGAGATTTCCCGTGACCGGAAAATTTGGCCGGCTCTCAAAAATGACATTTTCGATGGTGTAGGTGTCGCGCTCGACCCCGCCGGTCACACGGGCATTCAACGGCGTTTTTTCGGGCAACGGGCCGAAGCACTGCCGCACCTTCTGCGTGGTCTCGCGCACATATTTTTCGGCGCCAGCTCGCGTGCGAATGCCCGCCATGACCGTGTCCGCCGCCTTCTCGCGACTCACCATCCGCGGGCCAAAGTAGTCCTGCATCATCCGTGGGAAGCGATGCAGGGGCTTGAGGTCGCCGGGCGGAATCACCGGTTTCGCCGGCGCCGCGGCCGCTTGGGCGGACGAACTGGCGAGGGGCAGCGCGGCGGTGCCCAGGAGGCCAAGGCCGGCCTGTTGCAGGAGGCGGCGGCGGGTAAGAGCAGCGTGGGGGGCGGGCGCCGGTTTTTTCATGTTTTGTCACTCAAGGCTTCCGGGAGCGGCTTGTCCATGCGGCGTTGATCCGGATGATAACGGGCATGCCGCGCGTGTCCGTCGTCCTGCCCGTGTTCAATGCCGCCGCCACCGTGGCCCGGGCGGTGGAGAGCATTCGCGCGCAGACCTGGCGCGATTGGGAACTGGTCGTGGTGAACGACGGATCGACCGATGCCACCGCCGCCAGGCTCGACGCGTGCGCGCGGGAAGACGCGCGCGTGCGGATCGTGACACGGCCGCACGCGGGAGTGGCAAACGCGGCGAATGCCGGGCTCGCGGCCGCAGGGGGCCCCCTGATCGCACGAATGGACGCCGACGACGTGGCCCACCCGGAGCGGTTGGCCCGGCAGATCGCGCTGCTTGAGGGCGACGCCACGCTGGGCGTGGCCAGTTGCCGGGTGGAATTCGGCGGCGATCGCGCGGCGCGCACCGGTTACGCCTTGCACGTGGACTGGTTGAATTCGCTCGTGACGCCGGA
Source organism: Verrucomicrobiota bacterium (assembly GCA_041192325.1). Classification (GTDB taxonomy): domain Bacteria; phylum Verrucomicrobiota; class Verrucomicrobiia; order Opitutales; family Opitutaceae; genus ER46. The sequence continues at coordinate 2,830 of JBEENF010000427.1, read as the reverse complement.
GGAGATCGCGCTGAACCGCTTCGTGGAATCGCCCGTGGCCAATCCGAGCGTGCTCTTTCGGCGCGAACTCGTGGAAAGACACGGCGGATTTAGCGACGGGGATTTTCCGGAGGACTACGAGTTGTGGCTGCGCTGGCTGGACGCGGGCGTGCGGGTGGCGAAAACGGCCGAGACGCTGCTGACGTGGCACGACGGTCCGGAACGCATTTCACGCACGGATCCCCGCTATGCGCCGGACGCGTTTTTTCGGGTGAAAGCGAAATGGATTGCGCGCGAGCTAAAGCGGTCGGCCGCGGCGCGGGAAATATTTGTGTGGGGCGCAGGCCGCCACACGCGCAAACGCGCGGCCCATCTGACCACGCACGGCGTGCGCATCGCCGGCTACATCGACGTCGATGCAAAAAAGACCGGTCGTGGACTGGGCGGTACCGGCGTGCCGGTGCTGGCAGAGAACGCGCTGCCGCCCACCGGAACGATTTTCGTCCTGAGCTACGTGACCACGCGCGGCGCGCGGGACTACAACCGCCGCCAACTCATCGCCCGTGGTTATGTCGAGGGCCGGGATTTTCTCATGTGCGCATGAAATCCCCGAGTCGCTGCCGTTGCCGGCCGGTCGCATCGAAATTCTCCGGCGCCAGCCAGCCCTCGAAAGCGATTTGCCGCGCCGGCCATTCCGAATCCAGCATCGAATACCAAGCGGTGTCCCGGTTGCGGCCCTTCACGACCGTCGCCTGCCGGAAGATCCCTTCGAACGTGAATCCAAGCCGCACCGCGGCGGCGCGGGATGGGGCGTTCAACGCATCGCACTTCCATTCGTAGCGGCGGTAACCCAGCGCAAACACGTGCGCCATCATCAGCGCCATCGCCTCGGTCGCGGCCGGCGTACGCTGCAGGGGCGGGGAAAAGCCAAGGTGACCGACCTCGATGGCGCCGCTCGCCGGATCGATCCGCAGGTAACTGGCCACGCCCACTGCGTGTCCGCTGGCCGCGTCCACGATGGCGTAAAACAGCGGATCGTCGCCGAGCCACTTCGCTTCCATCCAGGCGCGGTACTCCGCGAGATTCCCGAACGGTCCGTAAGGCAGGTATGTCCACATTCGGCCGTCGGCATCGAGCGCGTTGGCCTCGTGGAGATCCGCCGCATGCCGGGCCGGGTCGAGCGACTCCAGCCGGCAAAAGCGTCCGACCAGCCCGTCACGCGACGGGCGGGCCGGGGGCCGCCAGTCGCGCAGCGGAGCGCCCACGGGTTGGTTAAGCGAATTGAAGTGAGCGGACATTAGGCCGGCCCGGGGACGAGTCGCTTATCGCTACCCACCGCGGCGCTGACGCAAAGCATCACGACTTGCGCCCGTCGGCGGCACCCCAGGGTTCGACTTGGCGAAGCTTCTTGGCCTCGAGCGCGCGGTAACAATCAGGGAGGTCGAACGTGCGCAGCACGCCGGGCAGCAGCGCCGAAAGCGGCCAGTCGTAATCTTCCGTTTCCGCCACTTCGCTGTAGCTGCTCAACGCGTGCTTCAGCGTGACCTGCTTGACCTCGGACGAGAGCAAACCGGCAAACGCCGCCGGGAGCGCGCCCCACCCTTTGCCCGCGAGGTGCACCTCCGTGTGACCACAGGATTTCAGCCAGTCGATCACGCGCAGCGCGTCGTGCGTTTTCTGGCCGAGATACGGCTGGTCGAGCATCAAGCCGTAGGCCGCGTAAAGATAATCCGGCCCGTACGGGTCGAGGAAGCGCGCACCGGTGGTATTCGGCTCGGATTCGCCGACCCCGCGCACATCGCAGGCGAAGATCGCCGCGTTGGGTTCGGCGCGGACCAACTCCGCCAGCAGCGGCTCGTCGCGCAGCTCCGCGTCGGCGGAGCGATGCGAAAGATAGAGCACCGCGCGTTGCTGGCCGCGCGGCGGACGCGACATCAGGGGATTGTCGTCCAGCCGGTAAACCACCGCGAAAATGTTGGGCTCGGTCTCGATCGCGTAGGAACCCGCGTAGCGCTTCGGGTAGCCGCGCGCATTGCCCGGCCGCAGAATGCGATACTCGGGCGCGCCGGATCGCGCGGGCAGCTTGAGGATGTCCGTGACGGCCTGCCGCAGCGCCGCGCCGCCCACCTGGCCGCGTTGCTGGCGCAACGCCACGGACTTTTCCCGGGTGAAAGAGAAAAGCGTGCGCGCCTTTAACTCCGCCACCTGACCGCGGGCCGTGCACTGGAGGACCTCATCTTTTTCCAGGGTGAGATCTGGTTCGACCTGCGCAGGGGAAATTTTCGTGACGCCATTGAATTTTCGATACATCGCCTCGCGCACCGGCTTGGAGAAGCCATGATAATCCGGCCCAATGAACATCTCGATCGCCTGTTCCGCGCCGAGCAGCCGGTACAAGGGGCGCAGTCGCTCGAGATTTTCCTCCAGCCCGCGGACATCGAAGTAATCCTTCTCCTGGTCGAGCATGATGACCGGTTTCGGCGCGAGCGCAGCGACGAAATCTGCGTGGTCCAGCCCCAGCGCCAGCACCCGCGGCGGGCATTGCTCCGTGTCGGCCGGCAGCTCGTTTTCCAGATTCCGGCGAAACGTGGTCATGAAGCAACTCGGCGCCGCCATCGTCCAACGCTGCTCCACGCCGCACAGCCAAGTGGTCATGGTGCCGCCGCCGGAATTGCCGGTGATGCCGACGTGCCGCGGATCCACTTCCGGGCGTGAGAGCAGGTAGTCGAGGGCGCGGATGCCGTCCCACGCCCGCCACGCGCCAAAAAATTCTCCCACGAGAAACTGCTGGTTGCCGCCTTGGAGATGCTCGCCCACGCCCACACCAATGCGCGGCTTTAACTCGGGCGTG
>JBEENF010000426.1:0-3841 GCA_041192325.1 Verrucomicrobiota bacterium | reverse complement strand
ACGATGTGCTCGGGTTTGTGGACCGCGGCGGCTTTTCCACGATCGCCTGTCATCCGGACAAGACCCTCGAAAGCAATTACTCGCTCAACACGGTCGACATCTGCCCGGTGGGCGCCCTGACCAGCACCGATTTTCGTTTCAAGATGCGGGTGTGGTTCCTGAAGCAGACGAACAGCATCGATACCGAGTCGAGCGTGGGCGCGAACACCGTGGTGTGGTCCCGCGAAGGCATTATTTATCGGATCACGCCGCGGCGAAATGACGAGGTGAACGACACCTGGCTCGCCGACAGCGCGCGCGAACTCTACAAGCCGGTGCGCGCCGCCGACCGACTGGCGCGAGTGACCGTAAACGGCGCGGAAAGCGCGCTGGATATCGCGGTGAACGCGGCAGCCGGACTTTTTCAAAAAGCCCGCGGGGCGCTGGCCATGGTCGGTTCTGGCCGCAGTTCCGTCGAGGAGCAGTGGCTCACGCGGAAACTGGCGGACGCGCTCGGCGCTTCGACGCACCTCGTGAGTCGCGTCGGCGAAGGCGACGGGATTTTGATCTCGGCTGACCGGAACCCGAATTTGCGCGGGGCGCTCGTCACCGGGTTGATCAAACAGCTACCGCCGACGGGCGATGCGGGTTATTCGCGCCGCTTCCACGGCGACGCGGGCGCCAGCGCGCCGGTCATCACGGGTGGACTGCATGAACTCGCTGCTGCGATTGATGCGGGCCGGATTACCACCGTCGTGTCTGTGGGCGAGGATCTGGCCGCGGCAGGGCTTACGGCCGCGCAGTTGGCCAAAGTGGCCATCGTTCATCTCGGCACGCATGCCAGCGCGACGAGCGCCGCCGCGCGGGTGGTGATTCCCACGCTGACGGTTTTCGAGAAAAGCGGCGCCTTCGTGAACCAGCAGTTCCGTCTGCAGAAATTTTTCAAGGCGGTGCCCGGGCCCGCCGGCGCGACCGATGACCTGATCGTGCTGGCGAAACTCCTGGCGGCCGCGGGCGGAGCAGCGGCACCGGCGGAATTGCATGCGGTGTGGACGGCGCTGGCGGCCGATGTTCCTGCGCTCGCCACCCTAACGTTCGCGAATCTGCCGGAGACAGGTCTGCTGCTCGACGCCACCGAGTGGCTTGGCCGCAGTTTCGTCGAGGGCGAAACCCTCCACTATAAACCGGCGGCGCAACTCGCCTCGGCCCTTGCCTGAGATGGTCGACCTTTATCTCCAACTTCACCCGGTGGCGCAGGGAGTCCTCAAGGGGCTGGCCGTGATCATGGTTATTTTTCCGCTCGCCGGCGCCTGTTCGCTGGCCGAGCGCAAGGTGTCGGCGTGGATCCAGGGCCGCCCGGGTCCGAATCGCGCGATCGTTCCGTGGGCCGCATGGATCCCTTTGGTTGGGACATTCCTCCAGCGCCTCGGCGTATTTCACCTGATCGCCGATGGCGCCAAGTTTCTGTTCAAGGAAGAGCCGGTCCCGGGGCACGTTAACAAACTCTATTTCATCCTCGCGCCGGCGCTCGCGATGATGCCGGCGCTGACGACCGTCACGGTCGTGCCGTTTGGCGCCTATCTTGATCCGACCGGCGCGGTGATTCCGCTCGCGCTAGCGAATGTGGACGTGGGCTTGCTGGCCGTTTTCGCCGTCTCTTCCCTGGGCGTTTACTCGCTCATTTTGGCCGGCTGGGCGTCGAATTCGAAATACCCTTTTCTCGGCGGCGTGCGCGCCTCGGCCCAACTCATCTCCTATGAGCTGTCGATGACCCTCGCGGTGTTGCCCGTCTTTTTGTGGATCAATGCGCCCGGCACGGAAGGCACGATGAGCCTTGGGCAGGCGGTCGCATTTCAGAGCGGCACCTTGGCGAGCGGGTGGGGTGGGGTGTGGTTTGTGTTCATGATGCCGGTCTCGGCCTTTATCTTTCTGGTTTCATTGTTCGCGGAGACGAATCGCCAGCCCTTCGACATGCCGGAGTCTGAAGCGGACCTCGTGGGCGGTTTTCACACGGAATATGGCGCGTTCAAGTGGTCGCTGTTTTTTGTCGCGGAATATTCGCACATGCTGATCGGTTCGGGCGTTTTCACCCTGCTGTTTTTGGGGGGCTGGAATCCACTCCCTTGGATTCCGCTCGCCACGTTTGCCGGTTGGATTGGCGCGACCAGCCCGCTGTTGGTGGGCGTGCTCTCCATTCTCATCTTTCTGACCAAGGTGCTTCTGCTGATCTTCCTTTTTATGTGGGTGCGCTGGACCGTGCCGCGCTTCCGCTACGACCAGGTCATGGAAATCGGTTGGAAAAAACTGCTCCCGCTCGCGATCATCAACCTCATTGGCTACGCGGTTGCCATCGCAGTGATCCAGAAATGAAGATCATGCTGCCAGCCGTTGTTCACCCTGCCGCCGGCCCGGCGGCGGTTTCCCTGCCGCCTTCCTGCGTTCTGAATTTGGAATTCGCACCCTGCTGAATTTCGCCAGCTCCTTCCGCCATGGCCGTCATCCCTCTCGAACGCAAACCGCTTACCCTGGCGGAACGCACTTACCTGCCGCAGATCGCGAGCGGGCTGAAGACGACTTTGAAGCATATGTTCGGGCCGAAGGTGACGCTGGAATATCCCGAACAGCGGCCGGCGATACCGGCGGGCTATCGCGGCGTGCCGACCCTCGTCAAGGATCCCAACGGCCGCGAAAAATGTGTTTCCTGTCAGTTGTGCGAATTCGTTTGTCCGCCCAAGGCGATCCGCATCACGCCCGGCGAGATTCCCCCCGGCGCCGTGAACGGTCATGTCGAACGCGCGCCCGAGGCCTTTGATATCGATATGTTGCGCTGCATCTACTGCGGCCTCTGTCAGGAGGTTTGCCCGGAGGAGGCGATCTTTTTGCAGCAGCAGTATTCCATGACCGGTTACACCCGCGATGAGATGGTCAACGACAAGGCCCGCCTTTATGAGCTCGGCGGCACTTTGCCGGATGAGCATTTCAAGTGGGATAAAAAGAAATCCGCCGAGGAGCAGGGCAATGACCGGCACTGATTTGCCACGCATGAATTCTAAACCCGAAATCACGGCTGGCTTGGGTTACATCCGGAATGCCCGGATGAACCTCTATGCTTCATCCTTCCTGTGTTCGCGTTGCCGCGCCTAATCCAGATGGGTTCCATCCTCTTCAACCTTTTCGCCGCGTTCACGGTCGCCTGCGCCCTCGGCGTGGTCTTGAACAAGAACGCGGTTAACGCCGCGATGTGCCTGCTGCTTGCGCTCGTCGGCGTGGCCGGTCTTTTCGTCAGCCTGAGCGCGTACCTCCTGGCGTTCATTCTGCTGCTGGTGTACGCGGGCGCGATTGTCGCGTTGTTTCTCTTCATCATCATGCTGCTGGACACGAAAGGCGACGAGTCGCCGCGCGTAACCCGGTTGCCGCTGGTGGCGCGCCTTGTCGCGACCGCGCTGGTGCTGGTGGGGGTCGCTTCTTTTTTCAATCGTGGCCGGCTCGCCGCGCCGACGCTGGACGCGGCGCCGGCCCTGGGCGCGTCGCTCAAGCTCTACGGTTACCAACTCTTCACCACCTACCTGCTGCCCGTCCAGATTGTTGGCTTCATGCTCCTGATCGCGATGCTGGGCGTGATCGTCTTGAGCAAGAAGTTCGAAGGCATGGAAGACATCAAATGAACTTCCTGGCAGCTCCCCGCACCTATTTCCGCGTATGATTCCCGCGACGCTCAATTCCTATGTCCTGATCAGCGTGATGCTTTTTGCGATCGGGCTGCTGGGCGTGCTGATTCGGCGCAACACGCTGGTCGTCTTCATGTGCCTGGAGTTGATGCTCGTCGCATCCACCCTGGCGCTCGTCGCCTTCTCCCGTTTCA
>JBEENF010000425.1:0-3849 GCA_041192325.1 Verrucomicrobiota bacterium | reverse complement strand
TGCTGGCTGGGTCAGGCCCTGTTGGGTTATGTGGCCTTCCAGGCGTTGAATCCCGGATGGGAATACCGGACCGATGGCATCGGGTGGTGGGTGCGCGAACTGCCTGGCATCGCCTGGCTGCCCAAGAGCGTTCAGGCGCCTTTCGACTTGGGAGGTCCGTGGCGAATGCTGATGATCGGGGCCACCGTTTGGCTGACTGTTTGTTCGCTGTGGGTGGGCTTCACGCGCCGGCGGACCCTGCAAACATTATTGGTCGCGGTTTCCGTCAACGGCGTCGCCCTCGCGGTCCTCGGCATCGCGCAGAAGCTCCTCCCGAATGGGAAGATCTTCTGGCTCTGGGCTCCGCCACGTGACGCCGCGATGTTCGCCTCTTTTATTTACAAGAACCATGCGGGCGCCTATCTCGTGCTCGGCCTGTGCGCGACCTGTGGTCTGGCGGGCTGGTATTATCTACGGGGTCTCCGCCGCCTCGAAAAATCCAATCCCGCAGGCGTCCTCGCCTTTTTCGCCACCGGCATTGGCATTGCGGTGCTCGTTAGTTACGCGCGGGGCGCCACGATCGTCATGTTGGGTTTCCTTACTCTTTGCGTCGCCGGCTTTGTCATCCACCAACTCTTTTCGACATCCAATAACCGCAAGCCCGTGGTCGCCGTCGTTTTGATACTGATCTTTGGGTATTTTTTAAAGACAGGGCTGGAGTCCTTGACCACAACGGAAGCGTGGAGTCGCTTACAACGCGGCGTATCCGGTCAGGACGGTTCCCTTCAATCTCGAGGGCAGGCAACGAAAGCCACGCTGGATATGGCCAGGGCCTCGTGGCCCATGGGTGCGGGAGCCGGCAGCTTTCGCTTCCTGTTTCCGCTTTACCAGCAGCACTACCCGGAGATTTTTATGCTCAACGGCCGCCGGATGGTTTGGGAAAACGCGCACAACGACCCCGTGCAAATCGTCGCGGAACTGGGTCTTCCCGGCTGTCTGTTGCTCGCCGCTTCCCTGGGGTATCTGCTCGTCGCGTTACTGCGCAATTTCGCGTGGCAGAATCCGCTCAGCGGCGCCGTCGCGCTGTGCCTGGGGTTCGTTGCGATCTATAGCTGGTGGGACTTTCCTTTCCAGAATCCCGCCATCCTGATCCTCTGGTGGACGCTCGCCGTGGCCGCCGTGATGTGGTCGGGCTTCGAAGAGCGAAACGTGAAGGGGTGAGGGCGTTCGCCATTCGTTACCCGTTATTCGTTATTCATAACAGCGCCCCCGGACAAAGCACCCGCGATCGGCTCAAGGCATTTTACAGGAGTAAACAGAGGCAGGAGCCTCGATCATCTCGTTTGTGGCCCGGCGTCCATAACCTGTTTGCTCTGGGTAATATTAACGCGCCAATTAAGTCGGGCTGGAAACTCCATTCTCTCCGTTGAATCCTGTAATCAAATGGCCTTTGCAGCATACAGCAGAATGTGAACAGGAGGGAACAGAGGAAACAGAGTTACTGGTTGGCTCCGGGTATATTAAGGCACGAATCAAGTCTGGCCGGAGACTCTGTTCTCTCTGTTAACTCCTGTTCAATTAAATCACCCCCCCACCGAGCACCCGCAGGGTCGCGCCCGCCGCCCCGCACCTTTGGCCCTTGGCGGTTCCGCGAGCCGCGCCGCAAACGTTATTAGTCACGAATTCCTCGTTACTGGTAATCGCGACGCGCCCACCGCTGCGAACCTTCCCAATAACCAGTACCGAGGACCGGGGGCGGCACAATTCCCCGAAAAACAAATAACCAATAACTCGTACCCGATAACAGCGGCGGCGGCCGCCGCCGCTGCCTAATCCAGAAACGGCGTATATTCCGGCACGAGCTGCTTTAGAATCTTCTTCAGCTCGTTCGGCTCGAGCTCGTGCAGCCGGCCCTCCAGTTCCCGCACGCCCGACTCGCTGAAGATCGCATTCGTCGTGAAGCGCACCACCCGGGGATGCTCGGTCGCCTCGTATTCCTCCGTGTGATGCTGGAGTTGCTCATACAATTTTTCTCCCGGCTTCAGGCCCGTGAATTTGATCTCGATATCCTCGTCCGGCTTGAACCCGCTCAGTTCGATCATCTGCCGCGCGAGATCCACGATTTTCACGGGCTGCCCCATATCCAAAACGAAAATTTCCCCGCCCTTGCCCAGCACAAAGCTTTGCAGCACCAGTCCGACCGCCTCCGGAATCGTCATGAAGTAGCGGGTCACATCCGGGTGGGTCACCGTCACTGGACCGCCGTTGGCAATCTGCCGCTTGAAGATCGGCACCACGCTGCCTGAGGAACCGAGCACGTTGCCAAATCGCACCGCCATGAATTTCGTCGGGGTCTCCCGCCGCACCGTCCAGCGCGGCAGCGGCGCGGCCGATCCGCCCGCGGCCACCCCTTGCTGCCCTGATAACTGATAACGCCCATCCGATAAACCTACATCCAACAACTGATGCCGCTCCGCGGCGGCGATCGCCATCAGCTGAATCTCCGCCAGCCTTTTCGTCGCCCCCATGACGCTCGTTGGATTGATCGCCTTGTCCGTGGAGATGAAGACGAACGCATCCACGCTGTGCGCCACCGCCACCCGCGCCAGCAGGCGCGTGCCCAGCACATTATTCCGGATCGCCTCGGCGGGCTGCCGCTCCATCAGGAAAACGTGTTTGTGCGCGGCCGCGTGAAACACGACCTCCGGCTTGTACCGCGAAAAAATATACCACAGGCGCGCCTGATCCAGGATATCGGCCACCAGCGGCACCGCGATCGACCCGAGGCCCAGTTCGTTGAGTTCCTGCTCGATCAGGAACAAGGCGCCTTCCGCCTGCTCCAGCATGAGCAGCCGTTTCGGATTCAGCGCCGCAATCTGGCGGCACATTTCACTCCCAATGCTGCCGCCCGCGCCGGTCACCAGCACCACCCGGCCTTCGATTTGTTTGCGAATCGACGCCGAATCGAGATCGACCGCCTCCCGCCCGAGCAAGTCTTGCACCTCGACCGGTCGGATTCGTGTCACGCTCACGCGCCCGGAGGCCAGCTGCTCCATCGAGGGGAGCGTTTCCACCTTGATGCCCAGCCGGGTGAAGAGTTGGACGAGTTCACGAATCCGCTTCGCATTCGCCGTCGGCATCGCAATCACGGCCTTGACAATCTGCGGCGAATCCGGGCTGGCAAACACTGCCTCGGCGCGACCGGCCACCAGCACGCCATGCACGAGTTTGCCGTGCTTCTGCGGATCGTCGTCGAGAAAAACCACCGGCCGAAAGCCCAGCGACGGGGAATTGATGAATTCCCGCGCGAGGGAGGCCCCGGCATCGCCGGCGCCGACAATGGCGATGCGCTGTTGCGCCACCCGGGGCCCGTTGCGGGTGGGGTTGAGGCGCTCCCGATACAGACGCATCGCAATACGCCCGAGGCAGAGCCCCCCGAAACACAGCATGAAATCGATCAACAGCACGCCGCGCGGGGGCGTGAATTCGTTCAACCCCGCCAAGCGCGGCAGAAATAGCACAATGCTTGCCCCGACCATTCCCCAGATCATGCGCAACAGATCGGGGATGCTGAAATAGGCGATCATGCTGCCGAGCTGGCGTGTCACGATCAACGCCAGCAACTTGAGCGCCACCGCCCAGCCCACCAGCCGCAGCCTTTCCTCCTGGAAATTATCCGGCACGATGAAGTCGAAGCGGATGTCGTAGGCCAGTTGAAAGCTGACGGCCGCAATGCCGCCGTAGATCACGGCCAGCAGCAGAATCCGACGACCGCCCGCCAACCGCGAATGCGAGGCAGGCGGTGGCACGGGGGAACTAACGACGTTGCTGGGCTCCATCAGGATTGAATTCTGGCATGGTGGCATCGCC
>JBEENF010000424.1:0-3868 GCA_041192325.1 Verrucomicrobiota bacterium | reverse complement strand
AATACGTTCGGCGTTGACGGCTTTCGCTTTGATCTGGCGGAACTGCTGGGCGTTGACGTGCTGCGTGACATCGAAGTGGCATTGAAACGGACGAACCCGGGAGTAATTCTCATCGCCGAACCGTGGAGCTTTCGCGGGCATATTGCCGGCGCGTTGCGGGACACCGGATGGGCGTCGTGGAATGACGGTTTCCGGGTCTTCATGCGCGACTACGTCGGCGGTCGCGGACCAGCCGATCGATTGGAGTATTTCCTGCGCGGCTCACCCTGGTATTTCGCCAAATGGCCGGCGCAGACGATCAATTACACCGAGTCCCATGACGATCGGACCTGGATCGATGACATTACGGAAAATGCCGATCACAACGGCTTTTTGCCCACGCCAAATGACGATCGCCGGACCCGTCTGATGGCCGCCCTGCTTTTCCTGTCGGTAGGAGTGCCAATGATTGCCGCGGGGCAGGATTTTCTTCGCTCCAAGCGAGGGGTGAACAACACCTATTTACGGGGCGACCTTAACGCGCTGGATTACGATCGTATTCTGCTGAATCTCGGAACGCACGCCTACTTTGCCGAGTGGATCGCCTTCCGGCGCAGCGAGCGCGGCCGACTTTTACGCCAGTGGGCGAGGCCCGGCGAAGGTTTCTTCGAATTCGCGCACTCGGGGGCTTCGCCGGCACTCGCCGTCGTGTTCAATGCGGATGGATCGCAGGGCGCGCAGCGGCTGCTTTTTGCGGTTAACCCGACGCTGGTGGAACTTCGCCTCCCCCTCGGCGCGAGCATTTCAAAGCTGGCACGTGGGTTGAACTGGAAACAACTTGCCAACCAGGACCGGTTTTTCCCCGACTCCGCCGGCTTTTTTACGACCCCGGTGGAACCGGAGTTGTTTGTTCCACCCCTGGGCTGCGGGTTGTGGAGCGCTGACTTTTGACGCCTTGGAACTCGCCTGCCAAAACCCTTGCATCTGACGTGGCCGCGCTGTTGATTCGGTAGTCCGCGTTCGCGCGGGTCGTCTCAAGTTAGCAATCCAACACTGAACCTTCGGAGAGTCATACCATGGCAGTAAAAGTCGCAATTAATGGCTTCGGTCGCATCGGCCGCCTCGTTTTCCGCGCGCTCGTCGAGCAGGGCCTGCTGGGCACTGAGCTTGATGTTGTCGCAGTCGGTGACATCGTTCCCGCCGACAATCTCGCATATTTGCTGAAATACGACTCCACCCAGGGACGTTTTAGCGGCACCGTCGCTTCCAAGAAGTCCACTGCCGACAAAGCCGAGGACGACGTGTTGATTGTCAACGGGAAGGAAATTCTTGTGGTGAGTGCCAAAACACCGGCGGAGCTCCCTTGGGGAAAACTCGGCGTGCAACTGGTGATTGAATCGACCGGCTTGTTCACCGACGCGGAAAAAGCCAAGGGGCACCTCGCGGCTGGCGCCAAGAAGGTCATTATCTCCGCTCCGGCAAAGGGTGAGGATATCACGGTCGTCATGGGTGTGAATGACGACAAACTTGATGTCGCCAAGCACAGCATCATTTCCAACGCGTCCTGCACGACGAACTGCCTCGCGCCCATTGTGCACGTCCTCTTGAAAGAAGGTTTTGGGATCGAAGAGGGGTTGATGACCACGGTTCACTCCTACACCGCGACGCAGAAAACCGTCGATGGCCCGTCGAAGAAGGACTGGAAGGGTGGCCGTTCGGCAGCGATCAACATCATTCCGTCCACGACTGGCGCCGCAAAGGCGACCGCGCTCGTGTGTCCTGAAGTCAAAGGCAAACTCACTGGCATGGCGTTTCGCGTTCCCACGCCCACGGTGTCCGTCGTCGACCTCACGGTGCGCACCACCAAGGAAACCTCCTACAAGGAAATCTGTGAGGCGATGAAACGCGCCAGTGAGACTTATCTGAAGGGGATTCTCGCCTACACTTCCGACGAGGTTGTCTCCAGTGATTTCATCCACGACAAGAGCTCCTCGATTTTCGACGCCGGCTCCGGCGTGGAGCTCAACGCGAAATTCTTCAAGCTGATCTCCTGGTACGACAACGAATGGGGTTATTCCAACCGGGTGGTGGACTTGACGAAGAAAATCGCCGTCCAACTCTGACCGACCCTCACTTCCACGGCTGAAAGGCTGAAAGACTGATCACGCGTCGCGCGGCTTCGGTTTTTCAGGCTTTCAGCTTTTCTATTTCAGCCTGTCAGTAATCCGTCTTTCGGCCTTTATGAATTTTAAGACAATTGGCGACCTGGAACTCGCCGGCAAACGTGTCCTGATGCGCGTGGATTTTAACGTCCCTCAAGACAAGTCTACGGGCGCGATTACCAATAATCAACGGATTGTCGCGGCGGCTCCGACGATCAAGTATGCGCTCGATCAGGGGGCATCGGTCATCTTGATGTCGCATTTGGGACGTCCGGACGGACAAAAGATCGCGAAATATTCGCTCAAACCTGTCGCGGTCGAACTGGAGAAGGTTCTCGGCCGGAAAGTCACCTTTCTCGACGATTGCGTGGGGCCGGCCGTTGAGGCGGCGTGTGCTTCGGGCAAGCTGCAACCCGGAGAAGTGGTCCTGCTCGAAAATCTCCGCTATCACATCGAAGAGGAGGGCAAGGTGAAGCTCGAGGATGGTTCTTCCCGAAAGGCCGATCCAAAGGCCGTCGCCGAATTTCGGGCCAGCCTTTCGCGACTCGGAGATGTCTTCGTCAATGATGCCTTTGGCACGGCGCATCGCGCGCATTCGTCAATGGTTGGCGTGGGGCTGTCGCAAAAAGCCGCAGGCTTTCTCATGGCCGCCGAACTCAAGGCTTTCGCCACGGTGCTTGAGACCCCGCAACGGCCGCTCCTCGCAATTCTCGGGGGAGCCAAGATCGCGGACAAGATTCCACTGATCAACAATCTCCTCGAAAAGGCCGACGAGCTAATTATCGGCGGAGGCATGGCGTTTACTTTCAAAAAGCAACTGGAGGGCATGTCGATTGGGGACAGCCTTTTTGATGTTGAGGGCGCCAAGATCGCAAAGGAGCTATTTGCGAAAGCCGCCGCCAAAGGCGTGAAGATCACACTGCCGGTGGATTTTGTGATTGCGGACAAGTTTGATCCCAATGCGAACACGCGGGTCGTCTCTGACCGCGAAGGAATTCCGGCTGGCTGGATGGGCCTTGATGGGGGACCCCAGTCGATTGAGCGGTATACGCAGGCCATCGGACGGGCGAAAACGATTGTTTGGAACGGGCCATCCGGCGTTTTCGAATTTGAGAAATTTGCGGGCTCCACCAAAGCGATGGCTGCCGCGATCTCGCAAGCAACGGCCTCTGGCGCAACCACGGTGGTGGGTGGCGGCGACACCGCGACGGCCGCGAAAAAATTTAAGGTGGCCGACAAGGTCACGCACTGCTCCACCGGCGGCGGAGCCAGCCTCGAATTCCTTGAAGGGAAGATTTTGCCCGGCGTGGCGTTTTTGGAGAGCTAAAGCCCGCCACGAACTCTCGTACCTCCCACTTTGACCTCATGACCACTCGAAAGAAGTTAATCGCCGGCAACTGGAAGATGAACAAGACGCCCGCCGACGGCGTTGCGCTGGTGACGGAAATCGTCAACGCCGTCGCGAAGATAACGGAGGTGGACATCGTGGTGTGCCCACCCTTTACGGGATTGGAAACTGCGGGTCGCGCACTCGAGGGTTCCATTGTTAAGTTGGGCGCCCAGAACATGCACCACGAGGCGAGCGGGGCCTTCACCGGTGAGATTTCCGCCCCCATGCTGCGGGCGCTGTTTGCAACCCATGTCATTTTGGGGCACAGCGAACGTCGGACCTACTTTGGTGAAAAGGACGACGTCATTAATAAAAAAGTGCTGGCCGCGTTGAAAAA
>JBEENF010000423.1:0-3877 GCA_041192325.1 Verrucomicrobiota bacterium | reverse complement strand
CTGGCTCCGTCGTGTTTAATTCCGTCGGGACGCACACTCCTTTCGATTTCGGAGGACTGTCCGCCGAGGTGCAGGTTTCGCCAAAGCATTTTGTGAATTTTGACCTGAGCTTTAATTTTGGAATCAGCAACGGATCCCTCGTGTTGGGCTGCTACTACAGCACTGAACTTTACGAGCGGGAAACCATCCAGCGGTGGTTTGGTCATTTCGAAACGCTGCTGCGCGGAATTCTCGCCGATCCGAGTCAGTGCGTCGCAAGGCTTCCTCTGCTCAGTGCCACCGAGCGCAGCGTCATGCGCGATTGGAACGAGACGACGATGGAATTCCGGCGCGCCGCCACGGTTCATGAATTGTTTGCGGAGCAGGTGAGAAAGTCGCCCGGCGCCATTGCCGTGGTAGCGGGCACGGACCGACTCTCCTACCAGGATTTGAACAACCGGGCCGATGCGCTGGCGGGGCAATTGGCAAAATTCAGGCTGGGGACTGATGCGCCGATTGGCATCTTTCTTGAGCGGAGCGCTCAGCTACCGGCGGCAATACTCGGAGTGCTTAAATCCGGCGCGGCTTACGTGCCGCTGGACCCAACGCTGCCCGCCCAGCGCCTGGCGTTCGTGGTGGAGGATGCCGGCATGGAGGTCATCGTCACGCAGCTCAGCCTGGTGGAGTTCCTTCCGCCCACGTCGGCAAGGCTGGTTCTGGTGGACTCGCCATCGCCTGCCGGTGGCGAGCGGCCTGCCGCTGACCTTATCCCTCTGCGGGTCGGCCCGGAAAATTTGGCGTATGTGATGTACACCTCGGGTTCGACGGGTAAGCCGAAAGGCGTGTGTGTGACGCATCGAAATGTTGTCGCCCTCGTGGCCACAGCGCAGCGCCAGTACTCACGGGAGGAATTGGACGGCGTGCTCTTCGCCACCTCGGCCAGCTTCGATGTTTCCGTACTCGAATCGCTCGTCCCGATTTGCCTTGGGGGAAAAATCGTCGTGGCCGAAAACATCCTTCAAATCAAGGCGGCGACCGCCCATGAAGATGTCAGGCTGGTCAGTGGAGTTCCATCCGCCATCGCAGAACTGCTGCGGGCGCGGTTAATCCCGAGAACAGTGACCACGATTGCGCTGTGCGGGGAGTTCTGCCCGCAGGCGCTGGTCGATGCGCTCTATGACGGCACGGAGGTTTCGCGGGTCTGGGACCTTTATGGGCCCACGGAGACGACCGTGTACTCCAGTGGCTGCATTCGCTCTGTCGGCGGGCGGCCCACGATCGGTCGTCCGTTTCCGAATGAACGCATGTACATTTTTGACTCCCGGCTGCAGCCGGTCCCCGTGGGTGTGTGCGGCGAATTGTATATCGGGGGGGACAAGGTTGGTCGCGGCTACCTGCGCCGGCCCGAGCTCACGAGCGAACGATTCATCGAATCGGCGCTCGATCCCGCGGGCCGCATCTACCGCACTGGCGATCGAGCTCGTTTTTACCCGGACGGGAGCATCGAATTTCTCGGTCGGCTCGACAATCAGGTAAAGGTTCGGGGGTTCCGCATCGAACTGGGCGAGATAGAGTCTGTGCTTCGCCAGCACCCTGCTGTGAACGAATGCGTGGTGATCGCCCGGCAGGACAATTCCGGCGTGAGCGGGCTGGTGGGGTATGTCGTCCCCGTCAACCCAGGATCGCCCTCGGCGAAGATGTTGCAGTATCATCTGCTGCAGCAGTTGCCCGAGTACATGGTCCCCGCGGCGTTTGTGCTGCTCGAGAAACTCCCTGTCACCCCAAATGGAAAAATTGACCGGCGGGCTCTGCCCGATCCGGAAACGACGGCAAGCAGCGTCGCCTATGTCGCTCCCCGGACAGCCACGGAGCACATTGTCGCGGAAATCTGGCGTGACGTGCTTCAAGCGAGGCACGTGGGCCTGCACCACAACTTTTTCGAGTTAGGCGGCCACTCGTTGCGCGCCTCCCAAGTAATCGCACGGTTGAACGACGCGTTGGGGATCGAGGTGTCCATGAAGCAGTTTTTTCATGCTCCCACCGTGGCCAGCCTGGGCGCCGTCGTGGACGCTCTGCTGCTGGAAGAGATTCAGACCATTCCCGCTGTCGGGGCGGCATATCGATCAGAATCGTCCGGAGTTTTGGTAAAGCCATAATCCGATGAGAAAAGAAGAGCTATTGCCCACTCGCGCCGAATTTACGGTATCCCAAAAAGCGTTACTTGCGGAGCGTCTGCAGCGCGCGCGCGTGGCGACGTCGAGGTCAGCCCAAACCCGGCCCACCATTCCCCAAAGAAAAGGTAGCGGTCCGGTTCCGCTCTCGTTTGCGCAGGAGCGCCTTTGGTTTCTCGACCAGTTGGAGCCCGGGAGCGCGGTCTACAATGTCTGTCAGGGAGTGCGCTTGCGCGGGCCATTGAATACCACCGCCCTGGAGCAAACCTTGCAGTCGATCATCCAAAGACACGAGGTCCTGCGCACCAACTTTATCGCGACCGACGGGGCTCCGGTGCAGGTCGTGGCCCCGGCTGCACTTGTGCCTCTGGCGACAGCTGACCTGACGGTATGGGATGGCGGCGACCCGGAACTGGAACTGCAGCGGCTGCTGCAGGAAGAGGCGCGCCGTCCCTTTGATCTCGCCGGGGACTTGTTGATCCGGGCTTTTCTGGTGCGCGTGGTGGAGAACGAACATGTTCTTCTGCTCACAACCCACCACATTATTTCCGACGGCTGGTCGGTCGGAGTTATTTTTCGGGAGGTGGCGGCGCTGTATGGCGCGTTTTGCATGGGTCAGGAACCGAGCGTGCCGGAGTTGCCGGTCCAGTTCGGGGATTACGTGCTGTGGGAACGCGAACAGATGCAGGGAGCGGCTCTCGAGCGCCCTCTTGCGTACTGGAAAAAGCAGCTAGGTGGGAAGCTGCCGCCGCTGGAGCTGCCGTGCGATTACTCTCGCGCCGCAGCTCGAATGTCGCACGGCGCGACCCAACATCTATTGCTGCCGCGGGCCCTGACGCAGGCGATCAAAGCGCTGGGACAACAAGAGGGAGCCACCCTTTTCATGACGCTGCTCGCGAGCTTCCAAGTGCTCCTCTACCGATGGACCGGGCAGGAAGATGTGGTGGTGGGATCGGTTGTCGCCGGTCGCCGCAAGGTGGAACTCGAGCCCTTGATCGGGCTTTTTGTGAATACGCTGGTCTTCCGCTCGGATCTCTCCGGTGAGCCAAGCTTTCGGCAATTCCTCGTCGGTGTGAGGGAAATGTCTCTGGCGGCCCTCGCGAATCAGGATCTGCCTTTCGATCGTTTGGTGCAGGAGCTCCGCCCCGATCGGAATCTGAGCCGTAATCCGCTGTTTCAGGTGATGTTTGTGTTCCAGAATGCGCCCATGAGCCCGGCAGAGCTGCCGGGGCTTTCTTTGGAGCCAATTGAGGTCGATACGGGCACGGCTAAGTTCGAACTCTCGCTTTCGATGGCAGAGACGCCGCGAGGACTGCAGGCGTCGCTGGAATACAACGCCGATTTGTTCGAACGCAGCACGGTTGTTCGCCTGCTCGAAAGTTTCCACACGTTGCTGAAGGGCATTGCCGCCGAGCCGGACCAACGTGTTTCGCGTTTCCCGCTGCTTTCCGCCGCGGAACGTCAGCACATGCTATCCACGTTCAATGGCGCGACGATTAATTATCCACGCGACCAAACGATTGCGGAGCTTTTCGCCGAACAGGCGGAACTGGCGCCCCATGCGGTGGCCGTGAAATTATCGGCGGCGCACCTCACCTATGGTGAACTCGAGCGCCGCGCCAATCAGCTTGCGCACCGGCTCCGGCGCGAAGGCGTGGGCGCCGAAACGCTGGTTACGGTGTGCCTGGAACGTTCGCTGGAACTCATCGTTGTTCTCCTCGCAATTT
>JBEENF010000422.1:0-3917 GCA_041192325.1 Verrucomicrobiota bacterium | reverse complement strand
GCTGCATGCGTTCGTGAACACGGTTTTGCCGCGCGCGACATCGCCCTGCAGCTTCGCCATGCCGGTCAGGTACCGATCGATCACCTTCTGTCGATCGAGGTCGGTTGAGCCGAAAATGCTGACCGCCCGTGCGGCCACCTTGGCATTGGCATGCTGCGTCAAGGCCGCCTTTCGGCCGGTGTCGATGCCCGCAATGATGCTGCGGTTCGCTTCGATGCGATCGAGGAGAAGCGTCGTCCACGGCGCACGGCTCGTCAGCACATCAAGGACCGCCGCCCGCACAGCCGGCGCGTAGCCATCCCACATCCCCAGCAGGCGCTCCGGCACGGCGGGCAGATTCAGGTGACCGATCGCCTTGACGGCGGCGAGTTGCAGCGCCTCGGACGCCGGTGGCGCCATGAGGCTCAGCAGGCTCTTGAAGTCTTCATCCTGTCGGTCGAAACCGCGTCCAAGCAGGGCGACGGCCGCCACGCGTTGCGCCACCGGCGCCCGGCCATCGCCGGCCACGGCGCGCGCGGCATCGAGCAGTCCGGCGGTCGCCGTAAGCGCCGCTTGCATCGCTTGGTCGGCGCCAGCCTTCAGTTGGGCGAGCGTCTTGTTGTTGCGCCCCAGCGTGTCGACGAGTTGCGCGAGGTCGGAAAATTGGGCGGCGGGAAACGCGGGCTGCCTTGGCGCCGCGATGCTCGAGAGGACGCTGGCCAGTGCCTTCGTGTTCTGCGTCGCGATGGCGATTTCGATCAGCGTCCGGTTGGCGCCGCCGTCCGCATTCATCTGCGCCAGCATCGTGTCTGCGTGCGGCAGCGCCGAACTCATCGCCGCGGCGATGATGAGCGGATCGGTGGCGTTGCGGACCAATTGCGCCAGCGCCTTGCCCGCGGCGGCGCCGGGCCATTCGCCCAGCGCATAGGCCACCTGTTGCCGCACCGCCGCGTCCGCGTCGTCGACCAAAGGCGTCAGTCGCGCGAGCAGTTCGGGATTTGTCCTGGCAAACGCTTCGGTCAGCTGCACCGCCTGCCGGCGCACGCCCGGATGACGGTCCTGCAAGGCCTGCGTCACCACGGCGGGAGTGAGCGCGCCGATGGAGTCGAGGCTCCAAAGCGCCTGGGCGCGCGTCTGTGGCCGCGGAGCGTCGGTCACGAGTTTCGCGAGCGCGGGGGCAGCCGACTTTTCCTGCCGCCAGGCCAGCTGTTGCTGGGCGAGGTCACGCACCGTGCCATTGGGGTTCTGCAACGCGGCGACCAGACCGGCGACATCCGCCTGGTCCAGCCGCGGCACCGCACGTAGCTTCGCCGTTTTTGGATAGACGCGATAAATGCGGCCCTTGTCCGAGCCGGCGCGCAGATCGCCGAGCGTTTTCTGCCACTCCTCGGGAATCCAGGTCGGGTGCTCGATCACCATGCGGTACATGTCGACGAGGTACAGCGCGCCGTCCGGACCGGTGCGCGCGCTGGTGAAGCGTGACCAGTTGTCGGACGAAGCGAAAAACTCCGAGGTCTGTTCCTGCGGCGCGCGCTGGCTGGTAAACGTCACGCCCGAGGGCTGCAGCACCTGGCGATGCACGAGGTTGTGCACGGGCTCGCAGATGAACGCGTTGCCCGCGAATTCGGCGCCAAGCAGTTCGTCGCGATAAATCATGAAGCCGCAGGCGGAGGTGATGCGGTTGGCGCCAAAGGGGTCGTTGAATCGAGCGATCGTCTGGCTGGTCGGATAGATCGGCGCCGCGCCCGGAATTTTCGGCACGGTGATGATGAAACTCGGCGGCGCGAGGAAGCGGTTGCGGCGCAGGTAGCGGTCGTCGAGGGCGTAGTGCCAGAGCGCGTTTGAATTGTTGCCGCCAAACCAGTTGCCCCAGTCGTCGCGGTTGCGCCCGTATTGGGTGCGCCCGGAGACCAGCTCCGCCGCGCCGGTATCTGGATTGGTGCGCAGATCGCGCTGACTCAACACGAGCGTCTGGCCCGTCTTCACCGATTTCACCGTGCCGCCGCTGTCGCCGTTACCCGAATACAGCCAGCCGTCGAGTCCCCATTGCAGGCTGTTGATGCGATGTTGCTGGTTGCCTTCGCCGAGACCGGTGAAGCGTTTCTCGATCAGGTCCGCTTTGCCGTCCCCGTTGGTGTCCTCGAGGTAAAGAATGTCCGGCGCCGCGGTCACGAGCACGCCCTTGCGCCAGGGCATGACGGAGGTGGGGAAATTCAGGCCCTCGGCGAAGAGCGTGGAACGGTCGTAGCGCCCGTCGTTGCGCGTCGATTCGAGGAAGCGCACGCGGCCGCCCGGCTTGCCGTTAATCCCATTGGGATAATCCGCCATTTCGACGACCCACAACCGGCCATCCGCGCCCCACGCGATGTCGATCGGGTCGAGCACCAGCGGCTCCGCGACGACGAGCTCGACTTGCATGCCCTCGGGCACGGTGATGGCCGCCAGTGATTCGGTCGCGGACCGCGCCGCCGGCAGCACGACATTGGGCGGGGGAGCGACTTGTTCGTAGGCGGCCCCGCGGAGCGCCAGACCGAGGAAGAGCGCCGTTGCCGTGATCAGATGGGAGGGGAGAATGGTCATCAGTGAAAAGGTTTTGCCTGGCGGTCGGGAAGCGACGGGTGGAAAGACGAAGTATTATCCAGCTTTTCGCGCGAGGAAACTCGTTTTTTATCCCTGGCGTGACGGAGTTGAAGATTCAACGCAGATCACTCCGGCGTGGCGCTTGGCGCTCAAGGAGTGCATCCATCCTCTTCATTAACCTGCCGCGCTTGGTCGCGAAGCCCTTTTGCTCCATGAAAACTTGTTCCTGCGCGCTCGTCCTGTCTCTGGCTCTCTCGATGTTCGACGTGCCTTCGGTTTCCGCCCAGTCCGGTGATCCGCGCTTCGACCTCATCAGGCAAAAGCGTGAGCGCGGAGAAGCGCTCACGCCGGAAGAGCGGAGCTACGGAGAGCGCGTCCTCGCCCAACGCAAAGGGCAGGGGGCGGCCGCCCGCAATGAAGCCTATGCGAAGCAAAACCCGCCGCGCGCATCGACGGGGCTGATTCCACTGTCGGATCTGGGCCCGGGGGTATATCACCACGAATCAGGGGGCCTCTATCCCGGCGGCGGCAACACCCCTCCGCCGCTCCACGCCAAGGCGGGACTGGAGTTGGCGCGTTGCGTCGTCCCGCTCGATCAGGAGGGCCGTCCCGATCCGCGGGGGAAAATTGTTTTACTCACCTGCGGCATGTCGAACACCACTCAGGAATCCCAGGCGTTCATTCGGCTGGCGGCGGCCGATCCATCCTTGAATCCCCGCGTCGTCATTATCGACGGAGCCCAAGGCGCGCAGTCCGCGGGCGTCACGGCGCAGGCCGACGCCCACTACTGGACCGTGGTCGCGCAGCGCCTGCGGTCCGCCGGACTTGGCGCGGCCCAGGTGCAGGTGGCCTGGGTAAAACAAGCGAACCCGGGACCGCGGCGTAGTTTTCCCGCGGAGGTCAGGCAACTCCAGGCCGACCTGCTGGCCACGCTCCACCATCTTCAGCAGCGATTTCCCAATTTGAAAATGGCGTATCTCTCCAGCCGCACCTACGGCGGTTACGCCGCCTCGCCGCTCAATCCGGAGCCACACGCCTATGAAAGCGGTTTCGCGGTCAAATGGTTGATTGCTGACCAGATCGCCGGGAAGCCGGAGATGAACTTTGCGCCGGCGAACGGCGCGGTGCGCGTCCCGTGGCTGGCTTGGGGTCCCTATCTCTGGACGGATGGTGCGAAAGGGCGGAAGGACGGCCTCGTGTGGACGCGGGAAGACTGCGGCCCCGACGGGACTCACCCTTCCGAATCCGGCCGCGCGAAAGTGGGCCGCCTGCTGCTGGAGTTTTTCAAAACGGATCCGACGACGCAAAATTGGTTCTTGAAAACCAGCCGTTGAGCGCGCCTGCGCGCGGGAATTACG
>JBEENF010000421.1:0-3922 GCA_041192325.1 Verrucomicrobiota bacterium | reverse complement strand
TCGTCCGTCAGGGTAAATGCCAGCTTCGGTCGGGCCACGAACGGAGCTTGGCACGCCTCCATTAACATAGTAAAGACTTATATGAGACAGTGCACTAGACGGGCAGCGGGAAGATTTCGGCGCTCGGTGGAATCTCTCGAAATCGGGCCGATCGCCGCGGGCCATTTACGCGCGGCCGTCCCGCTTCTGATTCACGGCTGCGCTTCCCCACGCGACCAGTGGTCGCGGAATCGCTCCGCGCTTGATTCCCATCAAGGCGGATTCCGAAGCGTGGGGTAATATCCCCGCTGATGAACAAGCCCACTTTGCTGGCCAGTGATCAGGCGCAAACCCTCGTGATCGCCGAGGCGCTGCAAACGTCGCCGGCGGGCATAGTCAGCCGCACGTTATTGCAGACCGCCGAACTCAGGCTCGTCCTCTTCGCTTTCGCAGACGGACAGGAGCTAACGTCGCACACGAGCAACCGCCGGGCGGTCGTCCAGATTCTCGACGGGGCCTGTGATTTCCTCTTCGCGGGCCAATGGCAGCGCGTGGCGGCGGGCACATTGATTCATCTCCCCCCGAAGCATCCTCATGCGGTGCGCGCCGCGGCCGGGCCGTTCTCCATGCTCCTGATCCTTGGTTCGGAATTGTCCGAATCACCCTCTCCCACCAGCGCCACCACGCCGGCGGAGATCACCGGCGCCTAATCAAACCATTCGTCGCTCGGATCAAAGGCTGGAATGGGAACGTTGATGATCTTCAGCCGCCCCACCGCACGATGGCGGCAACCGGGTTTGATGAACACCGAAGTCAGGGGTTTGACCGGCACCCGCCGCCCATCGAGTTCGATGAACCCCTCGCCCTCCAGCACGAGGTAAATTTCGGTCATCTTCCTGTGATAGTGAACCTTCGCATCCGTCTGGATCTCGACCAGGTGAATCGTCGCCACGGGGTTGTCGGGCGACGCGAAGGCGCGCCGCGCCACGCCACACGGACAATCCACGGGGGGCATC
The DNA here is from genome assembly GCA_041192325.1 of Verrucomicrobiota bacterium. Classification (GTDB taxonomy): domain Bacteria; phylum Verrucomicrobiota; class Verrucomicrobiia; order Opitutales; family Opitutaceae; genus ER46. The sequence goes on along the minus strand of JBEENF010000421.1, from coordinate 2,927 downwards.
TCATCAAGCTGGGCGAACAAATAACGGGGCGCCACGTGGGGCGCCGCAGCGGTGACGGAAGAAAGCGGGAGCATGGTACAATTCAACGCCTCGCCGGCACACTGTCAAAGCGCGAGCCGGGCGGAGGGTTGCCGCAGAACTTGCTTTACCGCGCCCGCCCAGACGCCCCGGCGGCGCGGCAGCCAGGCCAATCTCCGCGCAGGAATTCGACTAGCGCGCCCGACGTGGCCCCACAGAATTCGGCCCCGATCGACGTTGCCTCACGCTCGAGAAGCGTGATCCGTGCGTAACTTTTTCAAACCGTCCCGTCTCCCTCGTCCTCCCTTCCACCGTGAGCTCACCCACATTACTCCTCGCCAAATTATCCACTCGTCACCAGCCGCCCGGATTTGAGGCGAGCCCCGAACGGCTCGTCGTAAAACGCGACGGTGGAGCCGTGCCGTGGAACGCGGCGAAGATCAGCCGGGCGGTGGCGCTCGCCTTCTACGACGTGCAGCATCGCGGCGCGCCCAATCCGCGCCGGGACGACGCCGCCGCGCATTACGGGCTCGATCTCGACTCGTTCCTCAAGGTGCTCGCGATCACCGGCCGGGCGACGCGAATGATCGAGCTCATCTACCGCCAGGGGCGCAATCCCACCATCGAGCAAATCCAGGACACCGTGGAGAAGTCGATCGCCGCCGAGGGCGAGTGGGACGTGGCGCGCAGCTACATCGTCTATCGGGAGCGCCAGGCCACGCAGCGTCTCCATCATCATGAAGAGAACGGCCTGGCTGATTACATCGCCTGCGCCAAATATGCCCGGCACCGCGCCGACCTCGGTCGGCGGGAATGCTTCGCCGAAGCGGTGGGGCGAGTGAAGACCATGCACCGGGCCTTCTTCCACGCCAGACTCGACCAGCGGGTCCGGGGAGACGTGAAGGCCACTTCCGCGGACCCTTCAGATCGACCCCTGCTCGAAGAGTGGATCGGCGGCTCGACGGTGGGCGAATTGATCGACCGCGCATTCGACGCGGTGGCCGCGAAGCGGGTGCTGCCTTCGATGCGGTCGCTGCAATTTGGGGGTGAGGCGATCCTGCGCAATCACGCGCGGCTGTTCAACTGCGCCTTCAGCAACGCCGACCGGGTGGATTTTTTCCGCGAGTATTTTTTCCTGCTGCTGGCCGGAGTCGGGTGTGGGTTCTCGGTGCAACGCCATCACGTCGAGCAGCTGCCCGTGTTGCCGGTGCGCGCCGGCGACATGGATTTGACCGTCGTACATCACGCCGTCGTGGACACGATCGAGGGTTGGGCCGATGCGTTGCACGCGTTGTGGCGCAGTCACCTCGATGGGCATAAGGTGGAATTCAATTTTTCCGGCGTTCGTCCACGCGGCAGTCCGCTCGCCACCTCGGGCGGCAAGGCGCCCGGGCACCTGCCGCTGAAGCAAACGCTGCTGGAAATCGAGACCCTGCTGCGGGGCGCGAGCGGGCGCAAATTACGCGCGGTCGAGGTCTATGACATTTGCATGTTCACCGCGCGCTCCGTTTTGAGCGGAGGCATTCGCCGCTCCGCCACGATCTGTCTCTTCTCGCCGGACGACGAGGAGATGATGGGGGCAAAAACCGGCAACTGGTTTGAAACCCATCCGCAACGGTCCGCCTCGAACAACTCTGCCGCGCTCTCCCGCTCCTCAGCGGACGAGGCGTTGTTTCGCCGGCTGTTCAATGCGCAGAAGGAATTTGGGGAGCCCGGCTTTTATTTCGCAGAACACCCGGACCACGGCTGCAATCCTTGTTGCGAGATCGGTCTGCATCCCACGCTGGCCGAACCGCTCGCCGAGATCGAAATCGCCCGTTTGCGGGAGCTGGGGCATGCAGGCGCCCTGCCCCCGGCCGCGCGGCTTTCCGGCTGGCAGATGTGCAATCTGAGCACCATCAACGGCGCCACACTGCGCAACGCGCAGGATTTTCTCGTGGCCTGCGTGCAGGCCGCGGTCATCGGCACATTGCAGGCCGCCTATACCGACATGCCGTATCTCGGGCCCGTGACCCGCTACCTCAACGAACGCGACGCGCTGCTTGGCGTATCCATCTGCGGATTCATGGATAATCCGGAGATTCTCTTCGATGCCCCGACGCTGCAACGCGGCGCCCGCCTGTGCCGCGCCGCCAACGAACTGTTGTCGGCGACCCTCGGCATTCGCTCCGCCGCCCGCGTCACCTGCGTCAAGCCGGAGGGCACCGCCTCCCTCCTGCTCGGGGCCGCGTCCGGCATTCACCCGCATCATGCGCGACACTATTTTCGGCGCGTGCAGGCCAATCGCCGGGATCCGATTTACCGGCATTTTCAGGGCCTCAACCCCCATATGACGGAAACCTCCGTGTATCGACCGGAAACGGACGACGTGATCACCTTCCCGGTGGAAGCGCCGGCGCACGCCATCCTCCGCGACGAAGTGGGCGCGGTGGAATTTCTCCGACTCGTGCAACTCGTACAGCAACACTGGGTGCTGAGCGGGGAAGCCAGCAACCCGCGCTCGCCGGGATTACACCACAACGTCTCGAATACCTGCACCGTGAAGCCGGAGGAGTGGGACCGCGTCGCCGACTTTATCTGGCAACACCGCGCGCATTTCACTGGCATCGCCCTGCTCGGCTACGATCTCGACAAACGCTACCCGCAAGCTCCGCGCGAGTCGGTCGTCACGGACGACGATGCGGGGCGTTGGAACCGGCTCAAGTATGCGCCAGTCGACTACACGGCCCTGCGGGAGGCGACCGACGAAACCGCCTTGAAAGAAGTTCTGGCCTGCGCCGGCGGCAAATGTGAATTGCCCTGACTCACCACTGCAAAACCGTTTGGAGGTACCCAAAGCGCGCATCGCTGGACCCGCCGGTTTGCGCGAGATACCAGCCGGCGTCCACCGAGACGTGCGGGTTTACCGT
>JBEENF010000420.1:0-3932 GCA_041192325.1 Verrucomicrobiota bacterium | reverse complement strand
AGCCGCACTCGCTTTAATTACACGATGATGGGCGACAATGTGAACCTTGCGGCCAGAATGGAATCCGGTGCAAACGCGTGGGGGACCTACGCCATGTGCACGGAAGTGACGAAACGTGCGTGCGAGAAGCATGGCGAGCGCGTCATCTTCCGACCCCTTGGTCGTGTGGTAGTGATGGGCCGTTCGCAACCCGTGCCGGTCTACGAAATCGCCGGCCTGCGCGAATCAACTCCTCCAGCCACCTTGGATTGCATTAATCTCTTCTCCAGAGGATTGGAGCATTACTACCAGAGGAACTGGGACGCGGCAGCGGTTTGTTTCAATAAAAGTTCCCAGCTGGAAGCGCATATTCCGGGCGAAACAACCGGGATTGGCTCGAATCCCTCTTTGATCTACCTTGAGATTGTACGGAAACTGAAGATGGAACCTCCGCCTGAAGCGTGGAGCGGAGTATTCGTGATGCATGAAAAATAGTCCTGCTAGCGGGGATGACCGGAAGTGTATCGAATCGTCCTCGGCGGGGCGCTAAATCGACATGGCCCGCGAGTTGCGGTCTCGGAAATCTTGCGCGGGTGTTCTGACTTTGTGACCGAATCCGAGCGAGGTCGGGCGATACCGCGACCTGCACTTCGATCTCCGGCGCTGGACGGCGAAGCTGGTCTCCGGGCAAAGCGCAGTGCCAGCGGCCGACTTTGATTAGCGAAAAGTGACGCTCAACAATTACACGTATTTACAGCGTCAAAAAAAAGGGCCCTGTGACCGGCAGACCCCGTGAAAAAAACCTTGCCGTCCACCCCGCTAGTCGCGAATTTCCGCCCTCTTTGTCTGGTAGGATACTCAAGTGGCCAACGAGGGCAGACTGTAAATCTGCTGGCTTACGCCTTCCCTGGTTCGAATCCAGGTCCTACCACCAATCATCCGGCAACTATGGAGGGCGGACTGGCTGGATCTCCGCGGTGGCGGCGCTATGGGTTCGGTGAACAACATGCCGGCGCGCTCGTTGGATGAGTTTCGAAACGGGGACGACGGGAAGAACCGCGGCGCGAAGGCGCAGAACGGGCGCGCAACGGCGCAGGCCAGCGCAATTTTCATTCCGTGATTTCTCAAGCCGTCGGCGGGGCGCCGGGATAAATTTCGTTTTGCGATAGAAACCTTGAGTGATGCCGTTGTTACGGGTGATGAGTCGAGCAGGGGGCGCACGCGGCTTTCGCATTGGGCCTTGGTCTGGGTGCGGCGGCAGAGCAATTCACAGAGCCGCTCCTTCAGTCGTTAAGGGGGTCGACCGCGGGTTGCGCGCGCCCGAGCGTATGCAACTGGCATTGCTGGTCGGGTTCGAGGCGATCGCCAGGGGTGCGCAGCAGGGTAGGCTGGCACCGATCCCAAGCGAGTGTCGGGCAGCGGGCGAGTCCCGGCAGCTGGCGCATCACCACGCGCAGGGCGTGGAAACGGTGGGCCACGATCATCGCGCGGGGAAACCGGTGCCGGGAGGAGCGAGGGAGGAGCGTTGGACAGGTCGATGCCAATCACGCCGACCTTCTCGCGGCCGCGAATCCCACCGAGGAAACTTTGGAACTCGGCGTCACTTTTGTCCGGGGTGATATCGAAGATCGCAGAAAGTGGTGGCTCCCGACCAAAGGCGCCAAACCCACAGAATCAGAATGGGACTTTGTTCGATCGAAATAGCGGTGTCCTTAGGACCTGAAACATTTGCCGTCAGTTGTGCTTTCCCCCTCGACTGACGGCAGTTTCGAGCTGCTCTGCAACGCGTTGTATTTATCCACCGCGAAACCGAAATCATCCCTGAAGGTGATTACCTGTCGCTGAGAGCGCTTTTTGAAACGCCGCTTATGGAAATCACAGTTGACATCACCCCCTCGATCGGGAGTTTTTTGTCGCTTCGTTGTAGGCTTCCTAGCTCAATGGTAGAGCAGCTGACTCTTAATCAGTAGGTTCGGGGTTCGAGTCCCCGGGGAGCCACCATGTTAAGTGGGCACTAGGGAAAAGCCTGTGTGTCCAAGCTTGTTTTTTCACAGTCAAGCCCGCCAAAATGCAGACGGTGCGCCGGCGTAGCTCAACGGTAGAGCACCTGTTTTGTAAACAGGCGGTTGCGGGTTCGAATCCCATCGCCGGCTCCATCTGCTCGCTTCACCGAGCGCGCGCCCATTTAACGCAGGTCCTCCCCATATTTTTGCCCGATAGTGTAATGGTAGCACAAGTGACTCTGACTCACTTTGTCTAGGTTCGAGTCCTAGTCGGGCAGCCAGTTTAGCCGCGCGCTTTCCGCTTTTGATTACTCCCGGCCCCAAGTTTTTTGGTCTCTTCCCATGTCATTTTCTCGCAGCGGATGTTGCGGAAGATATTTTTCACCGAAGCACCGACAAAGTAAGTTGACAGCCCTGTTTTGATAAACCCTAGTTCGCACCTTCCTGCTCAATTTTCCCCTGAATTTACCTCGGCATCATGCTGAAAAAGTCGTTCAAAAAACCGATTCGACTTCTTTCCTTGGCGTTAATTAATACGGATCTAATACCCACGAATATCTTCCTCCTATGATGACACACAGCCTTGTTCTAGCGTTCTTGCTTAAAAATCCGGACGGCAGCGACATGTCCATGATGGACCTGTTCGAAGCAGGCGGACCGATCATGTGGCCAATCATCTTGGTCTCTTTTATCGGTATCACGGTAGTGATTGAGCGAATCCTTTTTGTGATGCGGGAAAACGGCAACCGTGAACCCGAAGTTGTTGAGAAGATGCTGGAAAACGTCGAGCGCCGCGACATCGAGGGAGCCCTCGCCATTGGAAAAAAGAGCAAGGACTATGTCGCAAGGATTCTGGTGTACACCTTGACCAATCGCGACTATTCCCTGTCCAACGCGTTCGTGCGCGCTTCCAGCCAGGAACTCTCGCGCTTCCAGCAGGGCATGGCAACCCTCGACACGGTGATTACCTCGGCTCCGTTGTTGGGCCTCTTGGGCACCGTCACGGGCATGATGAAAACGTTCGGTGCCTTGGGTGGCGGCGACGTAGGCGGCGCGGCCGCGCAAATTACCGGCGGTGTGGCTGAAGCCCTGATCGCTACCGCGTGCGGTCTTCTCATCGCTATCATGGGGTTGCTGCCCTTCAATTACCTGAACGCCCGAGCCGAGCAGGCCAAGCAAGAAGTTTCGGACGCGTCACACGCTCTCGAGATCCTAATGAAGAAGTCCGAGACGAACGCCCCGTTTTCTCGCTAATTCCCGGTAAGAATCCTGTTCGAGCGTCGTAAGCTTTTTAACCGAACACCATCATGGCTGGAACCAGCGTTCAAGGCGGCGGCAAGAAAAAAGCCCGCATCGAGATCATTCCCCTGATCGATGTGATCTTTTTTCTCCTCGCGACGTTCGTTTTGTTTACGCTTTCGCTGAACAAGACTGGCGGAATTCGTGTTGCCCTGCCGGTTACTGCGACCGGCGGAGCCCGCGACACCGGCGGCGCCGTTACCATTTCAGTCACGGACCAAAACACGTTGGCCTGGGATAAGGACCTGATCCTGTTGGACGAGCTGATACCGCGGTTGAAGTCCTTTTACACGCTAAATCCAGATGGCCGCATATTGATCAACGGCGACGAGGAAGCGCTATTCAATGCGGCGATCTACGTTTTCGATGAGGCGCGCAAAACCGGCTTCAAAAAGGTTTTCATCGAGACCAAGGTGCGTTCAGCTTCGAGGACCTAAACTCCCACCCGCGATCGCGCAAAACTCCTAACTAATCCAATCATGGCCGGTGGAAGCTCTTCCAGACCCTCAGACTCCGAAAAGAAAAAGGCGCGTATTGAGATCATACCTCTCATTGACGTCATTTTCTTTTTGTTGGCCACCTTTGTCTTGTTCACTCTGTCCTTGGACAAGATTGCATCTATCGATGTAAACCTGCCCGTGGCCAACCAGA
>JBEENF010000419.1:0-3936 GCA_041192325.1 Verrucomicrobiota bacterium | reverse complement strand
AAAATTCATTCGTTTCATCCGTCTGGCGATTTTGAACCTGGCGGGCGTGCCCTCCATTGTATTTGGGCTCTTCGGGTTCGGGTTGTTTGTTATTTTTCTCGGCTGGAATGTATCCCTGCTCGCGGGCTGGTTCACGCTCGCCTTCATGGTTCTCCCGGTGGTCATTACCGCGAGCGAGGAGTCACTTAAGGCGGTGCCGAGGGGCTTTCGCGAGGGCTCGCTCGCGCTCGGCGCCACCAAGTGGCAGACGATTCGCAAGAATGTGCTGCCTTATGCGCTCCCCGGTATTTTGACCTCCTCGATTCTGGGTATCGCGCGGGTCGCGGGGGAGACGGCGCCCATCATGTTCACGGCCGCGTACGTCGTGCGCGACAAGCTGCCTTGGGACGTCGACCGTGCCGGTGATTTCTTTTTCCAGGGAGTGATGGCGCTGCCTTACCACATCTACGTCGTAAGTTCCAAAATCCCCCAGAACGAATACACGGAGCGCGTGCAATACGGTACGGCCTTCGTGTTTCTCGCCATCGTCGCCGCCACCGCCATGGCGTCGATTCTGCTCCGCAATCACCTGCGCAATCGCTACCAGTGGTAACCGCCGATTCCATGGGATCTTTGACCGAACTTTCGAGCCGCGCCCCGGAGACCAAGCCTGGAGCCCGCGCGCCCACCGCCGCGGCGCCGGCCAGTCCAGCCGGGCAGACACTGGTGGACATCCGTAATTGGGATTTCTTTTACGGGGCCTCGCAGGCGTTGTATGACATCAACCTCGCGATCGAGCATCATCAAGTGACCGCATTCATCGGTCCTTCCGGCTGCGGTAAATCCACGCTGCTGCGCTGCCTGAATCGCATGAACGATCTGATCGACGGCACGCGGGTCGCGCGGGGTTCGATCAAGATTCACGGGGTCGACATCTACCAGCCGGACGTCGATGTGATCGAACTGCGCAAGCGGGTCGGCATGGTTTTCCAGAAATCGAATCCGTTTCCAAAGTCGATCTACGAAAATATTAGCTATGGTCTGCGCCTGCAGGGCCAGCGCAACAAAGCGAAGCTCGACGAGATCGTGGAAAGATCGCTCCGCGGCGCCGCATTGTGGGATGAGGTGAAGGACCGGCTCCACGAAAGCGGGCTGGGCCTCTCCGGCGGACAGCAGCAACGCCTCTGCATTGCGCGCGCGATCGCGGTCGAGCCCGAGGTGATCCTGATGGACGAGCCCTGTTCTGCCCTTGATCCCGTGGCCACGGCCAAGGTGGAGGAACTCATTCAGGAACTGCGCGCCCGCTTCACCATCATCATTGTCACGCACAACATGCAGCAGGCGGCGCGTTGCTCCGACAAGACGGCATTTTTCTATCTCGGGCGGTTGATCGAATATGCGAATACCCGCGACATTTTCACCAACCCCGCCAACACCCAGACCGAAGCCTACGTCTCCGGACGCTTCGGTTAAAACCGTCCCTGACACATGACCCACTACAACGAAGAGATGACGCGGTTGAAGGAGAGCCTCGTGGCGATGGCGAGCTACGCCGAGTCCGCGGTCACCCGGGCGATGCGCGCGCTGGTGGAACGGGATGACGCCTTGGGGCGAAAAGTGCAGGAGGACGACAACATCCTCGATCAATTCGAGATCGACGTGGACGACACGGCCCTGCACTTGCTCGCCAAGGCCCCGCTCGCCACGGAGCTCCGCCTTATCACCGTGGCGATGAAAATTTCCCAGAACCTCGAGCGAGTGGGGGACGAGGCCGTGACCATGGCCCGGCGGGCGGTCGATTTGAACACTGAGCCCCAGCTCAAGGATTATGTCGATCTGCCACGCATGGCGACGATGTCCCTGGAAATGCTGCGGGACGCCATTTCAGCCTTCATCAATCGCGAGCCGGAAAAAGCGCGCGCCGTCGTGCCGCGCGACACCGAGGTGGATAATCTCAACCGTCAGCTTCATCGTGAACTTTCGAGCTATATGGTGGAGCGTCCCGCGACCATCACGCGTTGTCTGCACCTCATGGTGATTTCGAAAAGCCTCGAGCGCGTGGCGGATCACGCCACGAACATTGCCGAGGAAGTCGTTTATCTCTACGAAGCGAAGGACATCCGCCACACCAATCATGAAACCTAAGATCCTCGTGGTCGACGATGAGCCCGACGCGTTGGAGGTGATCGGATTTAAGTTGAAGGAGGCCGGGTTCACTCCCGTGTTCGCGATGGATGGCGCGCGCGCAATCGCCGCGGCGCGTGACGAGCGTCCCGCGCTGATTGTCCTCGACGTGATGCTGCCCGAGGTGGATGGCCTTGAGGTCTGTAAAATCCTGCGCCGCGATCCGGGCACTTCGGAGATACCCATTTTGATGCTGACCGCGCGCGCGGCGGAAATGGATCGCGTGATCGGGCTGGAACTTGGCGCAGACGATTATGTGACCAAGCCGTTCAGCACGCGGGAGCTGGTGTTGCGGATTAAAAAGATTTTGGCGCGCGCCAAGGGCATGGACGGATCCGCCGCCCAGCTTCGCATTGGGCAATTGGAGATCGATGTGGCCCATCACCAGGTGCGTTTAGCCGGCGAGCCCATCCCCCTGACCGCCACCGAATTCAAACTGCTGGAGATTCTGGCGTGCCGGCGCGGCCGCGTGCAAACGCGCGAACGCTTGTTGCAGGATGTGTGGGGCTACGAGAACCCCATCGACAGCCGCACGGTGGATACCCACATGCGGCGTTTGCGGGAAAAGATCGGGGGCGCCGCCGAATATCTCGAAACGATTCGCGGCGTCGGATACCGATTCAAGGCGGGACAATGATTTTTGCCTCGCCAACGCCCGCGGATCGCGCGCCACCGGTCTGCGGGGAACGGCTGGTCACGCCGCAGCAAGACCTGCCGTTCGCGACCACGCGGCTCCTGCGATGAGTCTGCTCACCCTCACTCTTGTCTTCCTGCTGGTCGCGGCGGTCAGTTGGGCCTTGTGGCTCCGCGCGCAAGGACGCAAGGCGCAGGCGCGTCAAACACGGGAGCTCGCGGAGCAACGCCGGCAGCGCGAGGAGGAGTTGCGCGTCCATTCGCAACGGACAACTGCGCTGCTGGACCGGATGGTGGAAGGACTGATTGTAGTGGGGGCAAACGGCCGTATTCGGCTGGCCAATCGCGCGGCCGGTGAACTGTTCGGTTTCACGCTCCCGGCCGATGGTCGCACCATCCTCGAAGCCACGCGACATCACGAGGTCGGTGTTTTGATGACGCGATTGGAAAGCGAACCGGAGGTGCTCAACCACGAACTGCGCCTCGAAGGCGTCAACGCCTCGCGTTATTTGCAGGTGAACGCGCTGGCACTGCGCACGAGCGAGGGCGCGCGCGATGGGGCGATGCTCGTGTTTCACGATCTCACCCGTATCCGGCGGCTCGAGGCGGTGCGGCAGGAATTCGTGGCCAATGTCAGCCACGAGTTGCGGACGCCACTCTCGCTGATCAAAAGCGCAGCCGAGACGCTGATCGACGGGGGCAGGCACGATCCCGACGTGACCACCCGCTTCCTCCAGATCATCAACAAGCACGCGGACCGCTTGACGCTGTTGATCGACGATTTGCTTCTCCTGGCGCGGCTCGACGCGGGACGCATCGAACTCCATCTAAAACCAGTGGTGGTACGCGACGTCGCCCAGGAAGCGCTCGACGATGCGGCGTTGCTTGCCCGGACGCGGAATGTGACGCTCACGAACCTTATCGCTCCGGATTTCCGGGTCATGGCGGATACCGATCGCCTGCGGCAGGTGCTGGGCAATCTGGTCGCCAACGCGATCAAGCACGGCCGGGCCGACGGTGCGGTGACGTTGGACGGTCGGGCGCTGGACGGCTGCGTGGAGTTGCGTGTTCGCGACGACGGTCCGGGAATTCCGCTGGAGGCCCGGGCGCGGATTTTCGAGCGCTTCTACCGGGCGGACA
>JBEENF010000418.1:0-3954 GCA_041192325.1 Verrucomicrobiota bacterium | reverse complement strand
TCTGTTTGAGAGGGCTGAAGTGGGTTTCGGATTGGTCGCGGCCGTAGGTGGTCCACTCTTCGGCGTTCTTAGCGGCGTTGCGGAGAGTGGCGTCCGTGACCTTTGCCTGCTTCGCGGCGGTGGCGCGGGGCTGCTGCGCGGGGATCAGAAATGCAGTGGCTGCGATGGCCGCGGCTCCTGCGAGAATCTTTGCTGCATGCCTCATGATGGTTGGCTCCTGCTCAAAGCATCTTAGCGCTTTTTGCGGACAGAGTTAATCCGCGACCAGAAGGCGGATGGTGGCGTCGCCTTTGTTGAGGAGGAAGATGCGGCCGTCGGCGGCTTCGCCGAAACGGAGATCCGCTCTGGTGGCGGGCATCCGGCCTTGGGTGGCGTTTTTCGCCTTGATGATTTGCAGGAGCGTTTTCGGCGATCCGGCATCGTTGAGTAGGATGCGGCGAATGGGGGCTTGGCCGCCCTTGGGCAGATTGTCGGCGCTGACGTAGAAGATTTCGCCGCTGGGGTTGTCGCCGAAGATCAGCAGGTTGGTAAGTTGCTTGATGGCGGTGCCACGGTAAACTAGGCCTCCGATGGCGGCCGAGCTGTTTTGCAGCAACGGGTCGAGCTGGCCGTACTCAACAATTGGAAACGTTACCTTCGCGTCGGCGCGCGGGTTGTCGGGGCTGACGGCGTTGCGGTCGAGGAAACGATAGCTGCCTTCCCAATCGTTCCAGCCGAGGTTGGCACCGGCGGTGACGGGGCTGATTTCTTCCACGATGTTCTGGCCGATGTCAGACATGAACATTGCTCCATTCTTCTTGTCCCAGAAAAGGCGCTGGGGATTGCGGACCCCGTATGCGTAGATCTCGCCGAGCGTATTGGGATTGTTGTCGGCGGCGAACGGGTTGGACGCCGGGATGCCGTATTTGCCGTTCGCACTGTTGGTACCCAATGGGTCGATGCGGAAGATTTTGCCAAAGCCGACGCTGAGGTTTTGGGCGTGCTTGAAGGGATCGCCACCGCTGCCGCCATCGGCGATGCCCCAGTAGAGTAGGCCGTAGTCGGCACTGTTTGGGGTGGCGGTGGGATTGAAGCTCATGTGGCCGCAGTTGTGGTTGGCGAAGGGCTGCTCCCAGCGGAGGAGTTCGCGCGGGGCTGCGCCGTCGTAGGCGGCTGCGGCGGGATCTTTGGCGGTCCATTCGAGGAGCACGGAATCGTGGGTGTGGGTGCCGCCACCGGGTTTAAAATCGGCGGGCGGCATGGTGTTGCTGGTGTCAAGCAAAGTGTAAAACTTGCCGAAGCCGCGCGCGCCGCGTTGGGCGAACTGCGGGTGGAAAGCGAAACTCTGGAAGCCGCGCTCAGAACCCTGGGAGTTGACGTTGACGCTCCAGTTGGCGGCGGTAAGGTCGAGGTAGGGCGTGACGGTCTTGCCGTCATAGCTGACGTTGTAGAGCAGGCCGCGCATGTCGCTGACGAAGAAGCGGCGCGTTCCGGGCTCGTCGGACATGGCCATGATGCGCGGGGCTTGGGGTTGGCCGGGAATCGTGGCGAACTCCGTGAACTTCACGGAGATCACGCCTTCAGTGGCGTTGATCGGTTGCGGGAACGGGTCGTTCGTGCCGGCGGGCGCTTGCGCGAGAATCAGCGTGGCAGAAAAGGCGAGTAGGATCAGGTGTTTCATGAGGAGACTCCAGGCATCCGCCAGTATAGCCGGGACGGAGGTAGAATCGGTGTGACGGAAAGGAAGCAACTTATGATTCACATTCGTAACTTGATTCGCGCTGGCGCTGTTTTGGCTGTAGTGTTCCCGGCGTTCGCGCAACAACCGGCGCCCACGTGCGTCAAGTGTCCGGCGACCAACATCCCCAAAAGTGAGTTGGATGCCTACACGGCGAAGGCGGTGCAGTTCGGCATTGTCGACCAGCAGGTGCGTTCGGTGGACGTGGGCAAGTCGCAGGTCGGCATCGGGATGGTGACGCGGCCGCACTTGGAAGCCAGCGCCACCATCCGCAAGGGTTCCATCGCCGAGCATGAACAGATCAGCGAGGTGTACTACGTGATCGAAGGCACGGGCACGCTGATTACGGGGCCGGAGCTGATCAATCCGGTGAAGCGGGCAGCGGATGAGAAGACCGTGCGCCTGCAGAACGGCCCCGGTTGGAGCGCGGATGGCATCGTGAACCCGCAGGTGCACCACCTGAAGGCGGGAGACATGGTGGTGATTCCGGCAGGAACCGGACACTTGTTCACGGAGATTCCGGGGGACCACATTACTTATATGATGGTCCGCATCGATCCTGACAAAGTTGTCCCCACCAAGAGCCAGGCGCAATCCGAAGCGGACCTGAAGGCTCCACCGGAGCCTGCCGCACCGCGCAACCGGTAGCCTTCTCTATTGCTCCTTAGGAGCCGCCGCAACCGGACGGTTGGAGTCTGGGATCGCGTACGCCACCAACATCGCCGGGGTCTGCGTAGCTGGATTCCCCGCGGCGGCGAAGACCACGTATTGACGGCCTTTGTGCATGTAAGTCATGGGGAGCCCGGTCTGCGGGCCTGCCGGAATCGCGGTTTCCCACAGAATCTCACCCGTCTGTTTGTTGTAGGCGCGGAACATGGGCAAGCCGCCGTAGCCTTCTCCGGCGAACAGCAGCGTCTTGGTCACCAGCGTCCCGGCGCGCGACTGACTGCCGGTGCGCGGCAGCGTGACGCCGCGCAGCAAAGGATGATTCTTGATCTCGGGCGGCGTGTCGCCGTTGGCGATCTGCCATGCGATCTCGCCTTTGTTCATGTCGATGGCGGTGATGCGGCCGTACGGGGGCTTGACGAGGGGCAGGCCGTCAATCGTCGGCGCTCCGCCCGCGATGCCCATGTACTCAAAATCCGTCAGCTTGGGATCGCCCTTGGTCAGGGCGTAAACGGCGGTATCCATGCGCATGGCGGAACCGACGTAGAGGTAGCCGGTTTCCGGGTCGAATGCGCCGCCCTCCCAATTCGCGCCGCCGGAACCGGGCAGAGTCAACGTTCCCTTCGATCCATTGATGCCGATGAGCGATGGCGGGGTGAACAGCGGACCCATGCGGTAGCCTTGCATGGCTTGCAGCGCGCGCCGCTTCAGTTCCGGCGTGAAGTCGATCAGGTCCGCTTCGCTTACGCCCTGGCGGTCGAAGGCGGGGGGCTTGGTGGGGAAAGGCTGCGTCGCCGACGTTCGTTCACCCGGCGTGTCGGATTGCGGAACCGGGCGCTCTTCAATTGGCCACAGCGGCTTGCCCGTCACACGATCGAAGGCGAAGGCGAAGCCCATCTTCGTAAGCTGGACCACGCCGCGAGTGCGCGTACCATTCGCGTTGAGGTCCATTAGAATCGGCGCTGTGGGCGGATCGTAATCCCACACATCGTGGTGTACGATTTGTTGATGCCAGACGCGCTTGCCGGTCTTGATCTCAATGCACACCAGCGTGGAAGAGAATAAGTTGTTACCGGGCCGGTGCCCGCCGTAGGAATCGCCGGTGGCGCCTTCGATCGGCAGGTACACGTAGCCGAGTTCCTCATCCACCGAAAACGTAGTCCACAAGCCCGCGTGCCCGGAGTCTTCGTTCGACTTGTTCAACCAAGTGTCCGCTCCGAACTCGCCCGTCCGCGGGATCGTATGGAAGGTCCACAACTTCTTGCCGGTGCGGACGTCGAACGCCATGACGTCGCCCTTGGTGAACTTCTTCGACTTCGGCGCGCGGCCATTGGGCAACGCGGGGCCGACGATGACGACGTCGCGGGAAATTACGGGCGGCGAAGTATTGCCGATGGTGCCTGTGGGATCGAAGGGGATGCCGAGTTCCTTGAACAGGTCCACCACGCCTTCGCGGCCGAAGCCGGGGGAGGGGCGGCCCGTCTGGGCGTTCAGCGAGACCAGTTGGAATCCGGGCGTGACGGTGAAGACACGCTGGTCGCTGCCGCTGGACCAGAAGGCCACGCCGCGAT
>JBEENF010000417.1:0-3970 GCA_041192325.1 Verrucomicrobiota bacterium | reverse complement strand
GATGTTGTCGGCGGAGCCGCCCGCGCCACCCACCGCCTGCATCTCTCCTTGCTGGGCGCCGGCGTGCAGTCGCAGATGATTGTGCGCACCTCGCACGCCCCCGGCGCCACGGTGCGCGCCTATTGGTCGTCCCAGCGCTTCGGTGATCGGCTCAAGCGATTCTTCCAGCGCCGGCGATTCCTCGCTTTGGACGGCGCGATTACTCGGCGACGGAGCCCGGGCGTCGAACAATTCAACACGGATCGCGGCCCCTTCGGACTCGAACTCGCGCGAAGGCTGCCGGCCTGTGATCTGCTGCACGTGCACTGGTGCAGCGGCTTTGTCGATCTGCCGTCGTTCCTCCCCGCCGCTCTCCAGCGCACGCCCGTGGTGGTCACGCTGCACGACGTCTTCGGGCTCACCGGCGGATGTCACTACGCCCAAGGCTGCGAGCGCTGGCGCACCGGTTGCGGCCGCTGCCCCCAACTCGGCCGCGACGCGCAGGAGTCGCTGACCGCACCGAGTTGGGCCCGCAAGCAGGCCGCCTATCGCGCCCCCGGCCCCCTGCAACTCGTGGCGGCAAGCCGCTGGACGCAACGGCAGGCCGGGGAATCGCCGCTCACCGCCCACCTGCCCTGTCGCACGATTCCTTTCGGCATCGACGGCCAGGTTTTCTCGCCGCGCAACCGGACGACGGCGCGCGAACTTTTCGGACTTCCGACCGGCGCTGAGATCGTACTATTTGCCGCCGACGCAACGGATAATCCCCGCAAAGGATTCGACGTGCTCGCGGCCGCGGTGGCCAGGCTGCACGACCGCCGCGATCTCGTACTCGTCTCGGTCGGCCGGGGCCGACCAAAGCTGCCGGACCAGATCCGGCATGTGCATCTGGGCGTTTTCTCCGACGATCGATTCCTGTCGCTCGTCTACAGCGCGGCCGACGTCTTCGTCATACCTTCACGCGAGGAGGCATTCGGGCAGACAACCCTCGAAGCCTTTGCCTGCGGAGTGCCCGTCCTGGGCAGCGATGTCGGCGGCATCCCCGATCTCGTGCGGCCCGGTGTCACCGGCCTGCTGGCCGAGTCCGGCAACAGCGCCGCCTTTTCCACCGCGCTCGCTACTTTGCTCGACGGTGCGGCTGATCGCGCCGCCATGGGTGCGCGCGCCCGACGCGTCGCGGTGGATGAGTTCTCTTTCGATCGCTGCGCCCAGAGCCACCTCACGCTTTACCGGGAAATGCTCGCATGACCTTAAAATCCCGCCTTCGCCGCGCCGGCAATCGACTGCTCGCGCCGATCGGCGTTAAGCTGGTGCGCACGGGCGAGACTGCGCCAGCGCCAGCGCGCTGGTCGATGGCGACCGCGCTCGCCCGCGCCGCTGCGCACGGTATCGCGCCTCAAACCGTAATCGACGTCGGGGCGGCCGAAGGTCGCTGGACCCGCGAAGCGCGCGCAGTATTTCCGGACGCCGCGTACCTGCTCGTGGAACCGCTGCAGGAACGCGCGGCGAAACTCGATCTGCTGGCGCGCATGATCCCGCGCGCGGTTTTCGCCCCTGTCGCTGCCGGGGCCTCGACCGGCTCGGTCGCCTTCTTCGCGAGCGCCGATCTCGACGGCAGCGGCGTCTACAGCCTTCCCAGCGATGTGCCGCAGCGGCGGGTTCCTATGGAGCGCCTCGACGATCTGGTGCATCGGCATCACCTTCCCGGACCCTACGTCGTGAAGCTCGACACCCACGGCTTCGAGGCGCCGATTCTCGAAGGCTGCGCCGGAATTCTACCCCACATCGAGCTTTTGGTCATCGAAGCCTATGTATTCAAACTCTCCGACCACGCGCTGAAGTTCTGGGAGCTCTGCGCATGGCTGGAGACCCGCGGCTTTCGACCCATGGACATGGCGGATCCTTTTCCCCGCAAACACGATGGCGCGTGGTGGCAGTTCGACCTGTTTTTCATGCGCTCCGAACAGGCGCTCTTCGGTCATCCGCATTACGCGTAGTTCGACTCCAATTGGTGACCCCATATCGCCGGGACCGTGGGCCCCCAGCGCGACGGAGTGTTCTGGCAAGCAGACCTGCTTTTTCTCCCGGCCGACCACCCGGCGTTTCAGAGCGACAGTTACCCTGACCGCATGCCACCAACCATTAGCCTCGTCACGCCAAACCTAAACTACGGCCGCCACCTTCGGCGGACCATTACATCGGTCGTCGACCAAAACTATCCGGCCCTCGACTACGTCGTGATCGACGGCGGCAGCACCGACGAGAGCGTGGACATCCTGCAGACTTGCACGTCACCCCAACTGCGTTGGGAGTACATGCCCGGTGTCGGACAGTTTGCGTCGATCAATCACGGCTTTGCTAAGACCGATGGTGAAATCATGGGGTGGATCAACAGCGACGACATTCTGTTGCCCTGGACCCTGCAAACGGTCGGGGACATCTTCACTGCGTTCCCGGAGATAGACTGGATCATGGGCGCGCCCAGCGTAATCCAAGGCGATGCGATCCACGAAGTCGCGGCCGCTCGGCCCTTCGCACAATCGGCCCTCGGGCTTGGGCTCTATGGCGGCGGCCGCTGGGGGATCGTACAGCAGGAAAGCTGTTTTTGGCGCCGGCGGCTGTGGGAAAAGGCCGGACCGCTCCGCGAGGACCTGCGGTTCGCGGCGGACTTCGAGTTGTGGATCCGATTCGCCCGTAACGTCGAGCTTGCGACCTGCACCGCGGTGCTTGGTGGCTTTACCATTCACGGCAGCAATCGCAGCCGAGTAAATGGACAGCGCTACACCGACGAGATTGCGGGCGTCGTCGCGAGCCTGCCGGCAGAGGAACGGAACGAGCGAGAACGGCTCGATCACTGGCATGCACGTTACGAGCGCAACCGCTGGCTACCCGGTTTGAAAAGGCTGGTGCGCCATGTCGGCCGCCTTGCGTCCCTCGATGGCCCCGTGATTCGCCGGGACGTCGTGGGCAACTGTTACGTTCTTGCGCGTGAAGCGGTTTGCCCCTGAACCGCCACCGCGCGTCCTCATCATGCCTAAAACTTCGGATTCCGCCGCGAATTCGCTGTGACCGCGGCGGAGTCCCTCCCAACGATGCATCCGCTCATCAGCCGCCTCGTCCGTCGCTTCAACAAACGCGCATCTCCCCAGCCTTGGGACCTGGCCGCCGTAACCTCGCTCGATGAGCTCTTGCCCGCGGGGACCGACCTGACGCTCCACCTCGGTCCAGCGCTCCAGGACAAGGCGGCCGGCGACCTCTTCGATGGGGTGACGCTCGCCGCTCTCGTGCGCGCGCGCCAGCCGGGCCGGGTATTCGAGATCGGCACCGGATTCGGGCGTTCCGCCACCCTCTTCGCCCTGAATGCCCCCGAAGCCCGCATCTTGACCCTCTCGTTGCCGGCCAATCCCGCCACGGGCTGGATCTTTCACGGCCAGCCCTGGACGGCCCAAATCCAGCAGCTTGAGGGCGATTCAGCGACCTTCGACTACACGCCCTGGCACCGCCAGATGGATTTCGTGTTTGTCGATGGCTGGCACAAGTCGCCGATCGTCGAAAAGGACACGGCCAATGCCTTCAAGCTCGTTTCGCCCACCGGCTGGATCGTGTGGCACGATGTGGACGCAGACACGCCGGACGTCCTGCGTTGCCTTGGCGCCTCCGCCCAGAGCGACATCGCGTGGATCAAGGGCACGCGGTACGCGATCTGGCGCGCCCGCTAGCGCGCCGTGGGTCGCCGCTCCATTACGATGCCGCTTCCGGTCATCAGCATAATAATTCCGTCGTTCCGGCAGGCGGAATTCATCGAGGAAACGCTCGCGTCGATCTTCGCGCAGGACTACCCCGCGCTCGATGTCCGGGTGATCGACGGCGGCAGCAACGATGGCACCGTCGCTATCCTCCAGCGCCATGCCGCGCAGCTCGCCCACTGGGAAAGCGTTCCTGATCGCGGCCAGACCCACGCGATCAACAAAGGCCTCGCTGGCATGCGCGG